>NZ_KV805542.1:0-53543 GCF_001811595.1 Enterococcus sp. HMSC078F03
TTCTCGGAGCTAAACGGTTCTGTCCCGACCTCTTCTATATACTACTCCTTTTCAGAAGTCGCGGCGAGTTGTTCTTGCAATTCACCTAAAAGTTCAATTTGAATATTTTGGATTTTCACCAAATTTTCTAGTTGATTATTGATAATATAATCCATTTTCTCATGTAATAAATTAATTTCTACTTCTGCTTTTAAGTTAATTTTATAATCATTATTCGCTTGTTCTCTGTCACGGGCTTCTTGTCTGTTTTGACTCATCATAATAATCGGTGCTTGGATAGCTGCTAAACAAGATAAGGCGAGATTTAGCAAAATATAAGGATATTTGTCAAATGGTTGTCCCAATAAAGTGGTAGAGTTAATCACGATCCAAGCAATCAACACGAAGCAAAAGAAGCCAATAAACACCCAGCTACCGCCAAATTTAGCAATGGTATCCGCTGCTCGTTGGCCAAAGGTTAATTTCTTTTCCATCTTTTCATTCATATTATTGGAAATCAGCTTATCTTCTTTGATATGTTGAACCACCAATTCATTCAGTTGTTGGATTTTTTCAGAATCATTTGCGACCAATTGTTTCATGTAATCCAAACGATAATTAAGTAACTCCGCCAATGTAATCATCGATTCAGCTGTCAATTGTGGATTGTTTTGGAGAATAAAAGCTTGCGTTTCCTGTTCTATATCTTGAAGATAAATGTTTTTTTTCGTTGGTTCACCAATAACAACTTGTTTATTTTTTGATTGTTTCATCTTCGTCACTCCCTTTGATCGTTCTTCCCTTTATTTTAATATAAAGTCTCTCAGAAGAAACCTAAAAAGGCTTTGGGAGTGATCGTTGTTACTTCTGCTTTAAAATTTAACAGTTAAATTGGTTACATCATGGAACAACGAACCAATTAATTCTTTGTATTTCGCTGGATTCACACAGTTAGTTAGCAATATGACCCCTGTCTTCATATCTTTTGAAAATAAAACCAGGGCTTGTTGACCCGCTTCAACGCCGTGTAAACGTAAATAATTATCATGAACATAGATGCCGCCATGATAAGAGCTTTGCTGAGAAGACGTCCATAATTTTTGCAAAAGTGCGGTGGAAACTAAATGTCCACTCGTTAATTGATGTAAGTACCAATACAAATCACCTGTCGTCATATCCACATTACCAGTCCCAAATTCATGGGCAAAACTAGCTGCAGGAATTGAGAGCACTTGGTTATATGAATTATCTTCTGTCCATTTATAACTTGTTGAATTATTGGGCTGTTCCAATAAGGTTTCATAGAAGCCAAAATTCTTTAAACCAGCCGTTTTGTGATAAAGATTATTAAATAATTCTTGATAGGTACGTTGATACATTTTCTCTAACATTCCTGCTAAAAGGACAAAATTTACTGGGGAATAATTGTATTTTCCTTTATTGACTTGAATGGTATTTTGTTTAACAAATTGAATAATTTCTTCATCGGTAACGATATTATTAGGCATTGCTGATAACTTTAAACCACTTGTCATATTCAACATATCGCTAATCGTAATATCCTCAGCACCTTGAATTTGCGGATAAAACGTAGCGAGTTTTGTATCTAATGTAAGTTTACCTTCTTCAATTGCTTTTAAGATCAAGGTTGTGGTAAAAGATTTTTGAATTGAGCCAATCTGAAACCTTGTGTTTGGCGTGTTGGCTTGTTGCTTTTCAAAATTGGCAAAGCCATATCCTTTATTTACTAAAACCTGATCATCTTTAATGATCAAAGCCGAACCAATATAATTTGTTTCTTGAATTTTTTGATCAAGTTCGCCACTATCTGGTGCAACTATTTCTTTCGTTAAATTCGCATAATTATCACTTCGGCGATCTTCTTCCAAGACCACTTTCGATTCTTGACTAACTTGTGAATCTCTAGTGAAAAAGAACGTTTTTATTAAATAACCACTACCACCAATCACCACCAACAAACATACTATAAAAAGCCAATTCACTCCTCCATGTCTTTTCTTTGCATGTCGTTTACGCATACCGCTTACCTCCGCCTATTCTATTAACAGCATTATCATACGCTATATTTTCATGAAAATTACAGATTTTAGTAAAATTTATAAAACTTTCAACTTTTATAAAAAACAGCTTGGCACCGGAATCTAGATTGATTCTGGTGCCAAGCTGTTTTTTATTTACTTTCTTGCCCCATCACAGCAAAGTAATTATCATCGTTATCTGCAAAATTAAAAACTAAGCCTGTTGGCAATTGAACCATTTCACCAACAGTAACGCCAGCCTCTTGCATTTTTTTATAGAGACCAATGATATCATCGCTAGCAAACATTAAAGAAGGGGTATTCCCCGCCACTTCTGGTGAATGTTTTTGAATAAAGGCCAAATCATATAAAACAATAATCGCTTCTGCTGATTCACTTGGTGCAATTTCTACCACCAATGTGCCGTCAACTTCCTCTCTTTCCTTTTCAACAAAGCCAAACGTTTGCCAAAATTGACTAGATTCCTCAACATTATTCACATATAACATAATCTTTACTTGGTTTGAAAACATTCCTTCACGTCCTTTTGAATTTAGTTAACAACTTATTATATACGTTCTTTTAAATAATTACTGCACTTTCGCTTAAAATTCAAAAAAAGTGTTTGAGCAAGACATTGCTCAAACACTTTTCGTTTTATTGATTTAGATATTTGCATCTAAGACAACGTCGCGATCATTTAAGACATCACGATCTAATTCATGAATACGAGCACTTGTTAACACGCCTGCAACCATACTATCGTTAACGTTAACAGCTGTCCGCGCCATGTCAATAAGTGGTTCAACTGAAATTACTAAACCAACAATTGCAACTGGTAAGTTCATTGCGCCTAAAACGATTAGAGAAGCAAAGGTTGCTCCGCCGCCGACACCGGCTACGCCAAATGAACTGATTGTGACAACTGCTACTAACATTAAAATAAATTGTAAACTAAAGACATCAATTCCAACAGTTGGTGCAACGATGGTTGCTAACATAGCTGGATAAACGCCGGCACAACCATTTTGTCCAATAGATAAACCGAAACTACCAGCAAAGTTTGCTGTGGCATCATCGACACCTAATGCTTTGGTTTGTGTTTCAATATTTAATGGTAAAGCTCCTGCACTTGAACGAGAAGTAAAAGCAAAGCTCAAGACTGGAAAAACTTTTTTTAGATACGTAACTGGATTGACTTTTAAAGTAATTAAAATCAGCATGTGAATGGCAAAAACAATGATTAAGGCCACATATGATGCCAACACAAATTTACCTAAGTTAATAATCGCAACAAAATCACTTGTTGCTACAACATTAATCATTAACGCTAACACGCCATAAGGGGTCAAGCGTAAAACTAAGGTAACAATTCGCATGGTAATTTTATATAAACTATCAATTAAATTTGCAAAAAATTCAGCTTCTTTTGGCGCTTTACGACGAACGCCTAAATAAGCGACACCAACAAACGCAGCAAAGATTACCACCCCAATGGTACTCATTGGTCGTGTTCCCGCAAAGTCAGCAAAGACATTTTTAGGAATGAATGAAACGATTTGTTGGGGAATCGTCAAATCTTGAATCGCATCTTGACGCGTCGCTAACTCGGCAATTCTTGACGTTTCTGCAGCACCTTGCGTGAATTTTGCCCCTTGAAGACCAAACGCTAAGGTTGTTCCAATCCCCACCAAGGCAGCTACTGCTGTTGTTCCTAGTAAGGTGGCTAACACATTAAAGCTAATTTTTCCTAATTTATTGGATTCTTTCATTTTTGTAAATGCACCTACAATAGATACAAATACTAACGGAATTACGAGCATTTGTAGAAACGCTACATAACCATTACCTACAATCCCGATCCATTCCATTGATTGCGTAGTAATTTTACTGTCTGTACCAAAAGCAAATTGAATAATTGCACCTAAAACAATCCCCACGCCCAATGCTGAAAAGACACGTGTTGAGAATTTTAAATGTTTCTTTTGCATTTGGTAGAAACCGAATAACACAGCAATAAATGCAAGGATCACTAATACAGTGATGAATGTTGTCATTTTAGTTCCTCCCTATGTTTTTAATGACAAGTACATCAAAGGAAGTAAAGGTTCCCGGTACTCACTCTCCAGTAAATACCCTGAAAACAGCAAACTGTTTCCAGTGATAGTTCTATTGTACCTTATTTTATAGCAAATAGTGGGATAATTTGCTTACTTTTTGATAGAAAATAACCGTTGTGATAGTTTAAAACTATCACCAAGCGTTGTTTTACTAGTCACTGTAAAAATAATTTGTTTTTTGTCCTCTTTCTTTTAAGCTGACGTGGTATACTTAGTTCTAGGAGGTGTAAGCGTATGCAAAAAATTTGTTGGATCCTTTCTGTCAACCGTGATGGAGCGACGTTGTTTGTGGGGAGCCCTGCAAATGGAGGTCCTTGGCTCTTTTCAAATAAAGAGCAGCAAAACATCAAAGCCTTTTTTCAACCAACCTATGAAATTGACTTTATCAGTTATGATGTTCTTTCAGAGGAAGTACCAGAAGCTGCGTTCATTTTGTACAATGAAATGCTCGCTCCCTATCTTCCCGAAAAAATCACCAAAGTTGGTCAGCCGATTGCTTATGTGGATATCGCTACAAAAAATTATGAACAGTTTAAAAAAGCTTTGGTTGCTAAATCTTCACAAGAATAAAAACAGCGTTTATAACGGAATCCGTTATAAACGCTGTTTTTAAAGTTTAAGCTTCTTCTGATTGTTGAAAATTCAATTGAACACCTGGACGATCCAGAGCAATTTCAGTTACTTCATAAGATAAACGTTCGACGATGCTAAATAAAGGACGCACAAGTTCATCGACTTCTTCTTGCGAAATATCTTCTTGTTTTTCAATTTTACGATCAATAATGTGATTAATTTGGCTAATCGCCCCTGATAAAACAAATTCGTCAAAGACAATTCGAAATTCTAAGCGAGCAACAAGTGCTGAGCTATTTTCTGGATAATTTTCTTCTTCTACTTCAATTGGTGAAAAACTGACACGTAAATCTGTCTCTACTTCTGAATCAGGTACTCGCATATCATAGTGATACGCTTCAACAATTTCTTGTTGGCGTTTAATTTCCATTGTTTTTTCTCTCCTTTTTTAACAAGATATTCCCCTTTTAGAATATCCAATGGTTTCTTTTCTCAAGTATACCACAAGTCCGAAAGTTGCCTAGACCAAAAAACACAGAAGATCAGACTTTTTTGATAAATTGATTTTGACAGTTTGAACAAGTGACTTTGATTGTTCCTCGTCCTTTCGGCGCACGTAATGACTGCTGACATTTTGGACATTTAAAATAACGATACTCTTTCTGAGTCATATGTCGCTTGCGAAAAGCATGAACCTTTTGCATTAGGCGTTGTTTTCGAAGAATAAACCATTGATTTTCATTCAATCGCGGGTGAATATGTTTTGAAAAAAAGCGATAATACACGTAGGCGACTGTGATTAAAATCAATAACCGAACCCAAAGATAGCCAGTAAAAATATTGATGAGCGCCAGCACGACACTTGTTAGCAACAGCGTTCGATTCAATTCATCGAACCGGGCATAACGTCCTTGTAAAAATCGTTGCGCTTTTTTGCGCCAACGTAGAATGCGTTCAAACCAAATTTGGCTCATTTATCTTCCTTCTTTCGAGCATTATTTTTTGAATAAATGATTGATTTACAGAAACTTTCAATCAAAATTTACACTTACTAAGTCCAAATTTTGAACAACTGTCGGTTATTTTCGATGGTATACTTCTAGAGAAGTCAGGTCAACCGATGAATGACTTCGTTGATAATAGCTACCGCTATTTTATACAAACTTAAACTGTCGATAGATAGATTATCCGATTTTAACTTAGGGGAAGGTTAAAATCCGATTCTATAATTTAGCACTACACTCCTTTATTTAGTAGCAACTTTAGCCTATCTATCCACATTTTAAGTCAAAAAGAAGCAAGTCCGGACTTGCTTCTTTTTATTTATCTTTCTAATTCTTCAATTTTCTTCTCAATTAACGCCAAGACATATTGACACGCTTCAGGATCTTCGACAAAATCATATTTATCGCCATCAATTTGAATTTTAGGACTTTCATCATAGTCTTCATACCATTGATCATAACGCTCGTTCAACATTTGATAGTAATCATACAACGTTGGATCTGTCTCAATTTGTTCATAAGGACGGCCACGTTTTTTGATGCGTTCCAACATTTTGGGAAATGAAATACGAATGTGAACTAACAAATCAGGTCTTTTTTTATGCGCAGCATAAGGCAATTCTTGGAGCATGTTTTGTAATAAGTCATCGTACACTTTGACCTCTGTTTCGTTGGCACGACCTAAATCTGCATTTAAATGAAAAAGTAATGAATCTTCATAAATCGAGCGATCCAATACATTATTTTCATGCGTTAATGCTTGTTTAATACTATCAAAACGTTTATTTAAAAAATAAATTTGTAATAAAAATGCGTACTTTTCCGGTTCCGCATAAAATAAAGGTAATACCTCATTATCATCAACTGATTCGTAAAAGGCTTCTGAACCTAAACGGTTTGCAATTAAAGCTGTTAAACTAGATTTACCAGCGCCAATCGTACCTGCTAAAACAATCACTGCCATCGAACTCCCTACCTATTTTTTTCCATTTTATTTTTTATCTTCAACCAATTAAACATACCAAAAATTGAGTTAAAAGTATACATACAATACATAACAAATATCGCATAATCACCACCAGCGTGCGTCCCTGCTCGGAACCATAACAAAATTGAAAAAATATTTCCTAGTAGCCAAAACACGAATTGCGATTGATAACGTTTAATCATCAATAACATCCCTGTCGCTGAAACACTGAACGTGATTGCATCTAATGTTTGTTGCGCATCATTTACAAAGCCTAACAAAATATATGCAGCTACGCCAATGAGCAGCCACGTGAAAAAGGCATACAACCACTGAATACCTTTTAAAACTTTTACTTCGGTTACTTGACCCGAGCCATCCTCGCTAGCCCGAAGCCAAGCATAAAGCCCTGTAATGTCCATAATAATATAGAAGCTTTGTAAAAGAACTTCCGCATATACCCGTGTCACTAACCCAAAATAGCCAATAATCACTGCACTGATTAACCCAAAAATGTAATTGCTGACTTTTCCTTGGGCAATTAAATTCACACAAATGATGCCGGCTAAACCACCTACTAACGTAATCCAATTCGATGGATTGATAGCGAACGCAACCAACTGTACCCCCACCATCAAAGCTAAAAACAAGTAACTTCTCGTTTCCCAACCTTTAAAATCATTCACCAAAAAATTCTTATTCACGACAAATTTCCGACCTTCCTAAAACCAAACTTTTCTCTGTTGACGTCTCAATAAGAGTACTCCGTTTTAAAAAACAAGTCAATCAGATTTCGGAATAAAAAGAAGATTTTAATACTATATATTGATTCGAAAAATATCAAAACACTACATATAGTTATTAAGCAAGCTTTCTGATATCCTTTATTGCCACAATATTTTCTTCATCTTGTTTTAATCTTCTATGTATTCATGGATTTGTTTCCATCTAATAATTCCTGCAGCAGAACCCTTTACGACGGTAGCGCTTCAAATTAATATTGCGAAAGCGGAAGCAACCGCACATATTTATACTTCAAACACAGCCATCGTTCACTCTTTTTATTGAAATGCTTAAAAATTGATGGCCTTATTTCTCGAATCTGGCCACTTATTAACTTATTACATGAAAACATTCGCCTAAAAAAGCAAAAAAAAACGACTCACCTAAATAATCGACCTACAAACAATTCCTTTCATTTGTAGGTCGATTATCTTTATTAGGTTTGATACGGATGTTTCGCCATTCCTAGTTTCCCTTTACTGCTCATCTCTATTTATTTTTTTACTGTTTGCCAACAGCTCGTTGTCTGAAAGTACTATCCGTCCTTTTGTACTTTGTTCAAAGCTGTAAGCTTGCTCAAATAACGTTTGCTCTTTATTGGCAGTTTGTGTAAAAGTCAGCCCATAAGGTTGTCCTTCACTGTTTTTCGCCAAAGGAACAGTCAATTCAGGATATCCTGCCACAGCACTTAAACCCGTACCTTCAGAATCAATAAAGGCATATCCGTCTAATTGTTGTTTTTTTAGCAACGCATCAAACGTTTGCTGTGCTTTTTTAATGGTTGTTTGAATGATTTCTTTATCTGGTTGTTTCTTTTTAACATCTGCTTCTAATAAATCTTGCCCATACTTGGCACGAACCTTTTTATCTTGTTGATTATACGCAATTAGTTCCTCCAGTGTTTTAAATGGTAAGTCATAACGTTTCGCAAATTCTTCCAATGCAAACTTAAATTCATTGGAAATAACTTTCCCACCATCAATCCCTTCCATGTCTGGCGTTACCGGAATCACTTCTGCTCCTGCTTTTTGGAGGGCCTTTTTAGCAGCCGTAAATTCTTCTTCAGCACTTGGCATTTCTAGCAACCCAATGCGTTGACCTTGTAAGTTATTTTTAGTAAATTTCGTTGAATCAATGCTCGGAACCGTGTCTTTCTTAAACGCATTATAGCCTTGCGCAGCATCAACGACACTTCGGGCAATCGGGCCAACTGTATCTAATGACGGTGCCAATGGCAAAACACCTTCGCCACTTACTGAACTGTGGGTCGGTTTAAAACCAACCACTGATTGATGAGAAGCGGGGGAAACAATCGATCCCATCGTCTCAGTGCCTAAAGAGAAGGCGCCGATATTCATCGTCACACTAGCCCCACTCCCAGAACTTGAACCTGAAGGTGTTATTTTGAGCGGCCCATAAGGATTAAGTGTTTGTCCATGCTTGGAACTATAGCCACTTGGTGCTTTCATTGACATATAATTCGCTAGTTCAGATAAGTTTACTTTTCCTAAAATCAAAGCTTGCGCCTCTGTTAACTTCTTAACTACTTCCGCATCTTCCTTAGGCTTGAACGTGCGTAAGGCATAAGCTCCTGCACTCGAAATCATGTTGGTCGTATTTATATTTTCTTTCAAAGTCACAGGAATACCATACAAAGGCTTCTTCGGTGTTTGAGAGGCTTGCTGGTCAAATGCCTTGGCTTCCTTAATTGCTTGCGGATTGATTTCAGAGATGCTGTTCATGCCATTATCTATTTGATCGAACTGTAAAATACGGTCCAAATAAAACGCCGTAAGTTCTTCATAGGTCAATGTTCCGTTGGCAATCGCTTGCTGTAATTCAGTGATATTTTTTTCAATAATCAACGGTGCTTTGGTCCGAGCTTTTTGTACATCTGTTTCTTTTAATTGGTCTTCAATCGTTTTAACGATTCTCTCTTGATTGTACATTGCTGGGGTTTCTGCCTCAGGAGTGAACTTTTTGAGTATAAACCAATACGCTGCAGCGCCTATTATGACTAACAAAACAGCAATTATTCCGATTACTTTTAAAAATTTAGACATTTTTATCCTCCTATACCATTTAAAGATTATCTTACTATGTTTATTTTTGCATGACAACTAACAGTTTTGTTCGTTAAAAAGACAAAATAGAGAGTAGGACATCTGTCAAAACGACCGATGTCCTACTCTCTAACGATTAAGATAGTCCGCTAAATGCGTTTGTTTTAGTCTTTTATAAAAGTTAAATACTGAGAATTTATTGTGTAATTCGTGTACCACTTTCTCCTTTGATTGCTTCCGAAGCTAATTCTAAAAGCCCGATAATCGCCTGGCGGTTTGGTTTACTTTCTGCAAAACTGATGGCCGCTTCCACCTTAGGTAACATACTACCTGGCGCAAATTGATTTTCTTCTATATATTGTTGCATTGCCGTAACCGTAACATCGGTCAAAGCTTGTTGATTTGCTTGACCAAAGTTAACAAAAACATGTTCCACTGCAGTTAATACCACAAAAACATCTGCTTCAATGAGTTCAGCCATTTTTGCTGCCGCAAAGTCTTTATCAATGACTGCATCTACACCATGATAGACTGGACCATCATAGGCAATAGGAACCCCGCCACCACCACAAGCAATTACGATTTGTCCTGCATCAACAAGTGTTCGCAAGCTAACTTTTTCGTAAATATCAATTGGTTTTGGTGAAGGAACTACCCGTCGCCAGCCTCGACCCGCATCTTCTTGATAGACGTTCCCAGTTTCCGCCATCAACTGTTTGGCTGTTTCTTCGTCATAATAACCACCAATTGGTTTTGTTGGTTTTGTAAACGCTGGGTCTTTTGGATCCACCACGACTTGTGTAATTAACGTAACAACTGGTTGTTCCCCTAAATTTCTGGCTACTAGTTCTTCATCAATTGCTTGTTGTAAATGATAGCCAATATAGCCTTGGCTCATTGCTGTGCATTCAGGAAACGGCACGACATCTTCTGGAGATTGACTCGTTTCCTCAAAAGCTAAGCGAATTTTGCCAACTTGTGGCCCGTTGCCATGAGCAATCACCACTTGATGGCCTTGTTCAATTAAATCAACAATGGATTTTGCAGCGGTTTGTGCTTTTGCCAATTGTTCTTTCGAAGAATTTCCTAACGCATTTCCACCTAATGCAATCACTATTTTTGACATCTGTTTCCCTCCTAGCGCTTTGGTTCTTGTTGTGTGATACAGTGAATATTGCCGCCCCCATAAACAACTTCTACCGTATTAACGCCGACAATTTTTTTATCTGGGAACATCGTTTGAACTTGCTCTAAAGCCAAATGATCATTTTCATCACCATACTGTGGCACAATCACGCCATCATTTGTAATTAAAAAGTTCATATAGGATGCGATACAAATATCGCCGTCTTCTCGTGGCATGGTTCCTTCCACGAAATCAATTTTGAAGGAGCCTTTAATGGTTACATTTTTGACAGGACAGCATAATTTGTGGACTTTTAATTGGCGTCCTTTAGCATCAGTCATTTTAAGCAAACGTTGATACGCATCTTGTGCCGCTTCATAAAATGGGCTATTTTGATCTTCAGTGTAAATACAAGCCACTTCACCAGGTGCAATAAAACAAGCTACATCATCCACATGACCATTGGTTTCTTCTGGGTCAATTCCATCACCTAGCCAAAGAACTTTTTCAACATTTAAATAGTCGCATAATTTTTGTTCGATTGCTTCTTTTGAAAGTTGTGGATTTCGACCTTCACTTAATAAGCACATTTCTGTAGTCAAGACTGTTCCTTGTCCATCTACGTGGAATGAACCGCCTTCTAAAACAAAATCATCTGTACGATAAGAATCTACATGCTCAATTTCACAAATTTTTTGTGCAACCAAATCGTCTTGGTCCCAAGGGAAATATAAACCATCTACTAATCCCCCCCAAGCATTGAATGTCCAATCCACACCACGGATTTCTCCATGGTCGTTAATGACAAATGATGGTCCACAATCACGAACCCAGGCATCATTGTTTGACATTTCGTAAACCGTAATTTCTGGCGGCAATTGGCGACGGCAATTTTGAAATTGTTGTTGAGAAACCACCACATTCATCGGTGTAAATTGACTAATTGCTTTGGCCACATTAGTAAAAGCTTCTTGGACAGGTTTACCACCATCACGCCAATTATCCGGTCTTTCTGGCCAAATCATCCAAACTTTCTCTTGTGGTTCAAATTCTCCTGGCATTCTAAAGCCATCTTGTTTAGGGGTACTTCCTACAATTCGTTTAGCCATTTTCTTTCGTTCCCTTCTTAATTTTTTTCACGTAAATAATTACTTCACCAAACAGAATAAAAATGATTGCCCCAATTGTGATTGGTAATTTTTCATTTAATGCTGCGGGACTAAAATCTAAAGGCACTGCTGTGAAAATCAGTGAAATAATAATCATAATCATTGGCAAAACCACTAAAACTTTTAAAAATCCTGGTTTTCCGTTAACTTTAAACGGACGTGGTGTATCGGGATCAATTTTTCTAAGCTTATAAAAAGCTGGGAAAACTGGGATATACGATAACAAGAATAGGACGACATTCAAGGAGAAAAAGGCCCAGAATAAATCTTGATTAGGTAAAATTGGTGCTAATACAATGACCACCGATGCCACAATGCCATTCATCAAAGCAGCCCCAATTGGCATGTCATTTTTCTTACTACGTTTTTCAAAAAATTTAGGCATGTCACCATTTTCAGCAGCATAACAAGCTGTATTATTGACTCCTAATGACCAAGAAATCATGTTTCCGAACAACGTAAGAAGGAATAGGAAAGCCATCAACATAATGAACCAACCTTCTGTCGAGCCTGTCAATAGTTTAAAGCTATCCATCATACCACTGCCGGTACTAATTTGATCGGTGGGAATCGCTACCCCAATTCCAAAGGCTGAAAAAATATAAATGGCCGCAATGACTAACCCCGCTGCTACAATAGCTTGTGGAATTTGCTTCTTAGGATTTTCCATATCATCTGCAAACGTACAGATGACTTCAAACCCTAACAAATTAAAAATGATTACAGAAATAAAAGATAAACTCCTTAAGTCAAACGTTGGCAGCATTGATTTCAAGGTAAATTCATTGGCAACACCTTTCGTCAAGGCTACATACAATCCTAGCCCACCAATTAAGACAGCTAAAACCATCTTGATTACGGCAGCTCCATTTAGAATCCAGATACTGTCGCTGACTGGATAAAAACTAATCCAAACCACAATCCAAGTAAAAATTAATTCAACAATAATCATCATCGGTGTTGAAAACTTAATACCTGTAATTGTCGTTAATAGTTCTGGCGTCATAACGGCTAATGAAGCTAGCCACAATGGATAATTAATCCAATAATACCAAGAAACTCTGGCACCCCAACGATGACCATATGCTTTGGTCACCCAATCATAGATGCCCCCTTCACCAATATAAGTTGTTCCTAATTCTGATGAAATTAACCCATATGGCAATAGGAATGCAATTAATAAGAAAATCCACCAAAAAAACTGAGAATTACCAATTGCAGCAACAGGCGCCGCTGCTTCAGCAACGAAAACCACACAGATCACTGATAAAATGGCACTCGTTAAACTAAATTTCTTTTTCCCCTCCATGAAGACTCTTCCTCTCTTTATAAACTGTCCACTGATTCATTTTTTCAATCAGTGGACAGTTGGCCGTTAAATGCTTTGAGTGTCTAAGAAAACTTCTAGTTCTTTTTTCGCTTCTGCTTGCTTGATTAAATCATAAGGATTTTTTGCTTCATAATCATTCATAAGATATACTAATAAGCCACGAATAGATGTTAAACGGTTTTCTGCTTCATCGAAACAAATAGAATTTTTACCGTCAATTACTTCATCAGTTACTTCTTCCCCACGTGTTGCTGGTAAACAGTGCATGAATTTACAATTGGCACCTGCCCGATCCATCATTTCTTGATTCACTTGATATTTTGGATAGAAAACCTTCATACGTTCTTCTTCAGATAATTCCGCTTCGTACAAGCCATACCAAACATCCGTGTACAAGAAATCAGCGCCTTCAACAGAACTTGCATCATCTGTGACCAAAAAGCTACCGCCTGAAACTTCACAATTTTTTGCTAATTTCGCTTGATGCTCTTCATTTAATTGGAAGCCTTCTGGACCGAAGTGAACAAAATTCATGCCCATTTTTGTTGTGATTAATCCTAAAGAAAAACAAACTTGTGTCGCATCTCCGACAAAGACAACTTTACAATCTTCTAATTTTTTGCCTTCTGGTAAATGCTCAACCATGGTACACAAATCACCTAATTCTTGGGTTGGATGATTGTAATCAGACATACCGTTAATGACTGGGATGGTAGCACAATTAGCTAAATCAACAATACTATGGTGACGTTCCACACGAGCCATCAAAATATCTACTAAACGTGACAATACACGGCTGGTATCTTCAATCGTTTCATGTCCCCCTAATTGAATTTGACCAGGTGCTAAATATTCGCCATGTCCGCCTAATTGTTCCATTGCAGTTTCAAAAGATACTCGTGTTCGAGTTGAAGATTGTTGGAAAATCATTCCTAAAGATTTGTTTTTTAACAGTTGCGGATAATACCCATTTTTAATCGCTTCTTTAATTTTTAATGATAAATCGACTAAGTAGTGCATTTCCTCTTTCGTATATGTTTCTGTTGTAACGTAATCTCTTTTCATGATGTGTTCCTCCTAAAAGTTGTTTTTGTTTACACATTGACTTTACCAAGTTTAGCGAAGAGTTTACTATCCACCAAAAGTTAGAAAACGCTTTCTTTTTCGGCGTAATTTTTCATTAAAAAAAGTTTATTTATGGTTATAAACCGTTGGTACACCAGGGGTTTATAAAAGTTTAGGCGGATTTCTCTCTAATTTCTGACCAATCATAGATTTGAAAATGGTATAATTATTTTGAAAAATCATTCACTTAAAATAAAAGATGAAAGGGGTTTCCAATCGTGACATTTGTTTTTATTTATAACATCTTGTTGATTATTTTATATTCGTTTACTTCAACCTTTACCTTAAATCTTTACTTGAAAAATAAACAACCGATTTTTTTATTGCTTCTCTTTTTAATGGTTATTTTTATTTGTGACAATGTGATTGTTTATATGACTGAGTTCATTAATTCGTTTGCAACCGAATATAATCAGACCTTTATGACCGCACCTTTTTTAAAGACCATCATTTTTATTTGTTGTAATTTTGCCTATCTGGCTATTATCAATACTATTAGTGGTCGTCCTTTTAAAAATTATCAATTTGTCTGGTTATTTTTAATTGGTTTATGGATGCTAGCTATTCCATTTTCACAAAATTCCGCCTTAAAAGTTTGGTTGTACTATTTACCCAATCAGCTATTTTTAATTTACCTTGGATGCTATGCGCTCTATCAACTACGAATAGATCCTTTATCAGCCCTTGCGAAAAAATATCTTCGTTTTATTGGTTGGCTAAGCATTGGTTTCGGTGTGGCGATTCTTTTGGAAGATACCTTCGTTATTTTTAACATTGACCAATATTCTGATATTGTCTTTAAAATTAACAACCGAAACGTTTCTGAAGATATTTATACAATCATTCTCTCCATCGCCATTATCTACTTCTGTAATCGTGATTTTCCTCTGTCGGTTCTTGAAAAAGACGCTGCTAAATTGGAAGAAAATCAATCAGATGAACCCGTACTTTTGGCGCCTTTTTGTGATGCCTATCAATTAACGCAGCGAGAACGAGAAGTGCTTTCGTTACTTTTAGAGTGCAAAACAAATCAAGATATAGCCAACGAACTATTCCTATCAATCGGGACAGTAAAAACACATATCCACAATATTTTCGTTAAATTAGAAGTAAACAAAAGAGCAGAAGTTTTTGTCAGTTATCAACTTTTTTCTCAACAACAAACTGAACATTTAGCGAGATAATTAAAAAGGAAGCCTCTCCGTGATCGGTGGCTTCCTTTTTGATTAACTATTTTCTTGTACTTGTCGAACTCTCTTTTCAATTTCTTGAAAGTTAATAATTTTAGCTTGGCGATGAATTTCTTTTCCTTCATAGTATAAGATAATGGTCGGTGCAGAAAAAGCATTTAATTGTCCAATTATTTCTGGACTTTTATCAGCTTCTGCAATGTATGTAGGAAATTCATATTTTGTTGCAATTTTTTCGACAATCGGTTTATCAACTGTACAAACACTACAATTTTTTGCTGTCAAAAAGACGGCTTGTAGACGATTGTCTGTAATTTTTTCTTCTAATTCTTCTAATGTTGTTACATATTCCACTGAATAGCCCTCCTTGTCTTTTGTCTAAAATAACAGATTTACTAGCAAAATAACAACTTATTTGTTTGGCTAGGAATGCTTTAACAAAAAAGTTGTCGCCCATTTTATTAATGGGCGACAACTTTTTACTGATAACCGCTTATTTATTAAAAATTTTAGGCCCTTTGCGCATGTTTTTACGATCATTTTTGGGAGTTTCCATTTTTTTAGAACGGCCACCACCTTGTTTCTTTTTAATTAATTCTAACATTTTTTCTTTTTCATTCATTTAATCCACCGCCTTTGTTAATAACGTGACAGATTCAATGTGGGTCGTTTGTGGGAAATTATCCACTGGTTGAATTTCTTTTGCTTCATAGCCACCTTCTGTTAATAATGCAATGTCGCGAGCGAGTGTGGCTGGATTACAGCTGACATAAACAATTCGTTCAGGTTGCGTTTCAATTAATGTGTTTACTAATTGACCGTCTAACCCTTTCCGTGGTGGATCCACCACCACAACATCTGGTTGCAAGCCATTTTCAACTAATTTTGGCAATAATTCTTCCGCTAAACCAGCCGTGAAAGTGGCATTCTCAATGTTGTTTAATTTAGCATTATTTTCTGCATCTTTGACCGCTTCTTCAATTACTTCAATACCGTAAACTTGCTTTGCATCTTGGGCTAAAGTTAAGCCAATCGTTCCAATCCCGCAATAGGCATCCACCACAATTTCATTGCCTGTTAAAGCCGCATACTCTTTAACTTTTTGATACATCACTTCTGTTTGTTGTGGATTTACTTGATAAAATGAACGCGCGGAAATTTCAAATTTCAAATCAAAAATAGTATCTGTAATTTTTTCAGACCCATGTAATAAGATGGTTTCGTCGCCAAAAATGACATTGGTTCGTTTTGGATTTACATTTTGTACAATGCTGACTACTTCCGGAATAGCTTCCAAAATATCTGGCACAATTTTACTAATTGGGAATAATTTCGGTGTTCTCGTAATTAGAACAACCATCATCTCCCCAGTATGGTAGCCACGACGAACGACAATATGGCGTAAGTTCCCTGTATTATCAGATTCGTTATAAGGTTTTACGCTATATTTACGCATAATGTCACGGATTTTAACAATTGCTGCATCAATTTCTGGGTCTTGAATATAGAAATGTTCCATCGGAATTAAATCATGGCTATTTTTCCGGAAAAAACCTGTTTGTAGTTGGTTGTCAATTTTACGCACGGGAATTTGTGCTTTGTTCCGGTAATGCCACGGATCGTTCATCCCAATTGTTGGTAAAACAGGGACTTCTTGCAATTTAGCGACACGTTGCATAACATTTTCTACTTGTTGTGTTTTAAATGATAGTTGGGCGCCGTACGCTAAATGTTGCAACGGACTAATCCCGACTTTTGTAAAGTTTTCATCTTTCACGGGCACACGCTGTTCACTGCTTTTTAGGACAGTCAATACTTTCCCATAACCAAAACTTTTGCCTGTTTTTAAGACTTTGATTTCAAGTTTTTCACCTGGTAAGGCATTTTCAATAAATAATGGATAATGGTCCACTTTTGCCACGCCTAAACCTTCATGCGTCAAGTCAATGATTTCTACTTCAATGACGTCATTTTTCTTTACTGGATAATTTTTCATAAGTCGCTCCTTCTTTTTATACACTTCACTCATTCTAATGAAAATACCTAAGAAAAGCAACAACGAATTTTCATGGCGATTTAGCAATTCCGTTTGAGCTTTTTGGGTAAATAAAAGAATGAGACCCTTTCCCTTAGTCAAAAAATAGCCAATGAAAGATCTTATCAACTAAATCTTTCATTAGCTATTCACGGACTACCTAGTGCTTTTCTTTTTCCGCAATCTTTCCATCGCCATCAATATCTTCGTCTGTTAGTCGTTCAACTTCTTTGACAAATTCTTTGCTGGCTTCGTTATATGCTTCTTCCTCTTCGTCTTCTGATTCTACGACAATCTCATCGCTACCAGTTAAGACAGAACCCATAATTGCATTGGACGGCAGTGCATCACCATTTGCAAAAATTTCAATGTGTTGATGCATATTTTTAAAGGTCATTGGAGCATCGCCTCCATATTCACCATCTAAATTAATCATCATTTTATTGTTCTTTTCTAACGTTTCTGCATGTAAATAGCTGGTCTTTGTATAGATCAGTCGATGATCTTCAACATGCTTTCCACCATTTAACATTAACGCAACTAAATGAAGAATCTCAAAAATATTGGCTGTTTTTACAATGATTAATGAAAACTTACCATCGTCTAATTTAGCATCTGGTACGATTTGCTCAAAACCACCCACCGAGTTAGTCAGCCCTAGGAAAAACATTGATGCATTGCCTTCGTACACACCTTCATCATACGTCATGCGCATTTTAATCGGCTTCACTCGCGGCAACATTTCGGCTCCTTTGGCTAAGTACGCTAAGTAACCAAAAATACTTTTCAACTCTGACGGAACTTCATAAGTCAGTTCCGTTAAATGACCACCCGCCGCAATATTGATAAAGTAATTTTTGCCGGCTTGGCCAATATCCATTTTGACAGTTTGATTTTTTTTAATCACTTCTGCTGCCTTAACGATATTATCACGAGGAATCTTCAAGGCCCGTGCATAGTCATTCGTCGTTCCAGCAGGAATAATAGCCATTTTAGGGCGCCGCTTCAACGGAGCAATCCCATTCACGACTTCATTAATGGTCCCATCTCCACCTGCAGCTACTAGTAAATCAAATCCTGCCCGCGCAGCACGATGTGCTTCATTGCGTGCTGAATTTTCTTCTGGTGTGGTCGCAAATGCACTGGCTTCATAACCACATTCTTCTAAAATAGATAAAATATCGGCTAAGTTCTTTTTGATTAACTCTTTTCCTGACGTTGGATTATAAATCACTCTAGCTTTTTTCATGGTTTGCCTGCTACTTTCTTATCGTTTTGAAAGCTCTTCTTGCAATAACTTGTTAACCACACCTGGGTTTGCTTGTCCACGAGTTGCTTTCATAATTTGTCCAACAAGGAAACCAACTGCACGGTCTTTTCCGTTTTTAAAGTCATCAATTGATTGTTGGTTGTTGTCTAAAACTTCGTTAATCATTGGTAATAATTGCGCTGGATCAGATAATTGAACAAGGCCTTTTGCTTCGACAACTTCTTTAGCATCTCCACCGTTTTCAATTAACTCTTTGAACACTTTCTTCGCAATTTTCGAGCTGATTGTGCCATCGTTAATCAAAGTAATCATACCCGCTAGATTTTCTGGTGTCAGTTTAGTATCGGCTAATTCAACTTTTTCACTGTTTAAGTAAGCAGAAACTTCGCCCATTAACCAGTTTGATGCTTGTTTCGCATCTGCACCGTTTGCTAAAGTTGCTTCAAAGAAATCTGACATTTCTTTCGTTAAAGTCAAGACCATTGCGTCGTATTCAGGTAACCCTAATTCACTGATATAACGGGCACGACGTGAGGCTGGCATTTCTGGCAAACTAGCGCGAACTTTTTCAATCCATTCATCATCAATTGAAAAACGAGGAACATCTGGCTCTGGGAAGTAACGGTAGTCACTTGAGCCTTCTTTAACACGCATAAGCAACGTTGTACTAGTTGCTTCATCAAAGCGGCGTGTTTCTTGTTGAATTTCGCCACCAGATAATAGGACTTTGGCCTGGCGTTTTTCTTCATAAGCTAAACCTTTTTTTACAAAGTTCATAGAGTTCAAGTTCTTTAATTCCGCTTTAGTACCAAATTCTTCTTGACCATACGGACGTAAAGAAATATTGGCATCACAACGCATAGAACCTTCTTCCATTTTCACATCAGAAACTTCTGTAAATTGGATAATTGAACGCAACGCTTCTAAATAAGCATACGCTTCTTCTGGTGAACGCATGTCTGCTTCAGAAACGATTTCAATTAAAGGCGTGCCTTGACGATTCAAGTCTACATAAGAATAGCCATCTGTGCCGTGAATATTTTTCCCAGCATCTTCTTCTAAATGCACACGTTCAATGCGAATTTTTTTCTTTTTGCCTTCGACTTCAATTTCAATCCAACCATCATGTCCGATTGGTTGATCAAATTGAGAAATTTGGTATGCTTTCGGGTTATCTGGGTAAAAATAGTTTTTACGGTCAAAATGTGTTTCTTTTGAAATTTCACAGTTCAAGGCAAGTGCTGCTTTCATGCCAAATTCTAAAGCACCTTTATTCATCACAGGTAAAACACCTGGGTAACTCCAGTCAACCACGTTTGTGTTGCTGTTTGGTTCTGCTCCGAAATGCGCTGGCGCAGAGGAGAAAATTTTAGAGTTGGTTTTCAATTCTACGTGGACTTCTAATCCAATGACAGTTTCAAAGTTCATTAATCGTTCCCCCCTAAAATGACTGGTTTTTTCGTATGGAAATCTGTCGCTTGTTCAAAAGCATAGGCTGCTTTATACATTGTATGTTCGTCAAAATGTTTTCCAATAATTTGTAAACCAACTGGCAATCCTTCTGAGAAGCCTGCTGGAATTGACATGCCTGGTAACCCAGCTAAGTTAACAGGAACAGTTAAAATATCATACATATACATCGTGATTGGGTCATTGATATTTTCACCCAAACCAAAAGCAACAGTTGGTGTTGATGGGCCAATGATTAAGTCATAATCCGCAAAGACATTCTCAAAATCTTGTTTGATTAGTGTACGGACTTGACCAGCCTTTTTAAAGTGCGCATCATAATAACCAGCACTTAAAGAGAAGGTTCCTAACATAATCCGACGTTTGACTTCAGTACCAAAGCCTTCGGAACGCGAATTAACATAGACGTCTTCTAGATTTTGGACATTTTCGGAACGGTAACCATAACGAATGCCATCAAAGCGTTGTAAGTTTGAACTTGCTTCTGAAGAGGCAATAATATAGTAAGCGGCAATCCCATATTTAGAATGTGGTAAGCTAACTTCTTCCACTGTTGCGCCTAAAGCTTTGAACGTTTCTGCTGCTTTTAATACCGCTTCACGAACATCAGGTTGTACCCCTTCACCTAAGTATTCTTTTGGTAAAGCAATTTTCATGCCTTTGATGTCGCCAGTTAAATCTGCCGTAAAATCAGGAACAGAAACGCCTGCAGAAGTGCCGTCTTTTTCGTCATAACCACTAATTGCATTTAAAGCTAAGGCATTGTCTTTAACATTTCGTGTCAATGGACCAATTTGGTCTAAACTTGAAGCAAAAGCAATCAAACCAAAACGAGACACACGTCCATAAGTTGGTTTCAAGCCCACAATACCGTTGAATGCGGCTGGTTGGCGGATACTACCTCCTGTATCGCTCCCTAAAGAAACTGGGACTTGTCCGGCTGCGACAGCAGAAGCTGAACCACCAGAAGAACCGCCAGGAACTTTGGTTTGATCCCAAGCATTTTTTGTTTTCTTGAAGTAAGACGTTTCCGTACTTCCGCCCATGGCAAATTCATCCATGTTCAATTTTCCGACAGGAATCATATCTGCTTGATAGACTTTATCCATCACGGTCGCATCATAAATTGGGTCAAAATTGTGTAACATTTTTGAGCCAGCTGTTGTTAAAATATCTTTTGTGACAATGTTGTCTTTAATCCCAATAGGAATCCCAGCTAATGGATTACTTTCAGTGATGCCTTTTAAGTCAATCGCTTTGGCTAATGCCATTGCTTTTTCTTCACTAACTGTGATAAAAGAACCTAGTTGTTCTTCTGTATCTTGAATACGATTTAATGTTTCTTCGGTTAAATCAACTGCAGTGATTTCTTTTGAGACCAATAAATCATGTAACTCTGTTAACGATTTGTCGTATAATTTTTCCATTAGGCTCCTGCCTCCCCGTTATCCATAATTGCAGGCACTTTAATGTAACCATTCTCTGATTCCGGAACATTCCGCATTAATTCTTTACGGTCCATTCCTGGTGTCGCTACGTCTTCACGCATGACATTGATTGATTCATTCACATTTGAAGTAAAAGGAACCCCGGTTGTATCTACTTCTTCTAGTAATTCCACCATATCAATAATTTTATCTAGTTGATTGGTAAAGTCCGCTAATTCTTCTTCGGAGAAAGATAATTTTGATAATTTAGCGACATGTTTGACTTGTTCTTCTGTAATTGCCATAGATACCCTTCTTTCTATCATTTACTGAAATTTTCATTTTCAGATTAATCAATTGGATTGTATTTCTTTAAACAGCTTAGCACAGCTGTTCACTCTGTTCCTATTCTACCATAAAATGGTCGGATATTTTAGATGAAACCTTGAATTTCATTGATAATTTGTCGCTCGCAAAAATGACGGAAACATGTTATTATGAAAATGAAAAGAGAGATATGCAGGAACATACCTCTCTAGTAGCCACTACTAGTTATAAGAACTAGCGGCTTACTGAGTTATTGGTTTTATTTCAAACGCTTAACCGTTCAGCTCCTCAAAGCTTATGAACGGTTATTTTTGTTGTCTAAGACAAGCGCTAAGATAACGAAGATAATGGTCACAACAAGTGTTGCAAAACCAATCATCAGTCCCAACGCTGCTTCAACGGACAAAAACATTGCTCCTTTCATTAAGATAAGAAGAATTGCGCATAAGCATCAACCTCCTTTCTCAACTCAGAAAGTCCTCGTTCATATAACTTTTATGACTAAAATAAGCATACCATCAAATTACTACATAAAATCTGACAACGTTAATTTTTCTTCTTAAAAATGACTTGCATCTAACGCATCGACCATTTCTTGTTCATTCCAAACGGTCACGCCTAAGCTTTCAGCTTTGGTTAATTTACTGCCTGCATCTTCGCCAGCAACCACAATGTCAGTTTTTTTCGAAACACTCCCTGTAACTTTTCCACCAAGATTTTCAATTTTTTCTTTGGCTTCTTCGCGAGTGTACTGCGCTAATTTTCCTGTTAAAACAACTGTTTTGTCTTTGAAAGGTGACTCCACTTCTGCTAATTGTTCTGTCCGGAGACCTTTATATGTCAAGTTCACTTGGGCTTTTTCCAGTTCAGCCATTAATTCATGAACTTCCTCATTTTCAAAATACGTCACAACGCTGTCTGCGATTGTTTCGCCAATTGAATCCAAAGCCACAATTTCTTCCGCGGTTGCACGACTTAAGGTTGGTAAATCACCAAAATGCTCCGCTAAAATTTTCGCCGCTTTCGCCCCCACATGGCGAATCCCTAAGCCAAAAATCAAACGTTCGACAGAGTTTTCTTTACTCCCTTGAATGGCAGTATAAATGTTGTTTGCTGATTTTTCTTTGATTTTATCCAAAGTCATTAATTGTTCTTCTGTTAAGAAATACAGATCCGCTACGTCTTTCACTAATCCTTTGTCATACATTTGTGCTAACACTCGTGGCCCCAAGCCATCAATGTTCATTGCGTTTCGTGAGACAAAGTGATTCAGCCCTTCTTTAATTTGCGCAGGGCATTTTGGATTAATACAACGTAACGCCACTTCCTCATCTAAATGCACCAACTCACTATGACAAATTGGACAATGTGTCGGCATTTCATAAGGCTGACTATCGGCTGCACGTTTTTCAACTAGCACTTGCGCTACTTCTGGGATAATATCGCCGGCTTTGTAAATAATAACATGATCATTTAAACGGATATCTTTCATTTGAATAAAATCTGCATTATGCAAACTTGCCCGACTAACCGTGGTTCCCGCGACTCGTACAGGAGCCATGACCGCAGTAGGAGTGACCACCCCCGTGCGCCCAATTGTCCATTCAATATCTTCCACTACTGTTTCTGCTTCTTCTGGTGGAAATTTGTAGGCAATCGCCCAGCGAGGTGCTTTGACAGTGAAACCTAATTCATCTTGCAACGCAAATTCGTTCACTTTAATCACAATTCCATCGATTTCGTATGGCAAAGTGCTCCGCTTTTCATGGTATTCTTCAATGTAGGCCCAAACTTCATCAATTGACTGACATAATTGCCGTTCGGGATTGGTTCTAAAACCAATTGCAGAAAGCTCTTCTAATGCCTCAAACTGCGTCTTCGCTTTCATTGGTCCAAAGTCAGCAACTGTGTATAAAAACGTATTTAAGTTCCGTTTAGCCACAATTTTTGTATCTAGTTGGCGCAAGCTTCCCGCCGCTGCATTCCGAGGATTGGCAAAAATATCTTGGCCATTTTCTTCACGTTCTTCATTCAATGCGACAAAGGATTGTTTAGGCATGTAGCACTCGCCACGAACTTCCACTGAAATGGGCTCCGTTAAACGCATCGGTACAGAGCGAACCGTTCGTAAGTTCTCTGTAATGTTTTCACCAACCGTTCCATCGCCTCGTGTTGCTCCGCGTACAAACACCCCGTTTTCATAACGTAATGAAATTGCTAACCCATCAATTTTTAACTCACAACAGTAAGCAACGGGTTTACCAATCGCCTTACGAACACGTTCATCAAAAGCAAAAATGTCTTCCTTGCTAAACCCATCATTTAAACTATACATTGGAATGTCATGCGGAGCTTTTTCAAAACCAGATAAAACTTTGCCACCTACACGTTGTGTCGGCGAATCTGGCGTGATTAAATCAGGAAACTCCGTTTCAATATCGACTAACTCTTTATACAAACGATCGTAAACATAATCTTCTACGGATGGTTGATCTTTGACATAATATTCATGGGAATATTGATTGAGTTGTTTTCTTAATTCTTGCGCACGAGTTGTCGCCGCCGTTAATGTTAATGGTTGTTGTTCCATCGTAGAACTCCTCCTCATAAGCGTAATGCTCCTATCGTCTTTTTAACACATTTACACTAAGATAGAAAATAAAAAGAATTTAACTAATGATGATTTCTCATTAAATCGCTGACCTATTTTGCATGTTAAATTTTTTCAATTGGTGCAAATGCCGCTAACAACCGTTTAATGCCTTTTTCTGGGAAAGCAATGTCCAACTCTAAGTCTTTGGCCGAACCGCCTACACGAACGACTGTACCAACGCCCCATGCTTTATGTTGGACCTTATCACCTGCTTGCCAAGAAACTTTTTCGCCACCACTTGCCACTTTGTTGCTAACTGATTTTGTAGCTGGTTGTGTATAAGCTGGTTTACTTGCGCTGGGCTTAAATACTTTAGGATCAAAGGTGCGCGCTGGAGCTTTCTGTAAATTGGCTGCCGCCCCTTGTTTCATTAAACGCTCCGCCTCAATTTCTTCTAAAAAGCGACTTGGTCGATTATATTGCGTGCGACCATATAATGTTCTCGAATAAGCATTCGTTAAGAACAAGGCTTCTTCCGCTCGTGTGATACCAACATAAGCCAAGCGCCGTTCTTCTTCCAGTTCACTTTCTTCTAGCATGGCACGTGATAATGGGAAAACCCCTTCTTCTAAGCCCATTAAAAAGACCACTGGAAATTCCAGCCCTTTGGCCGCATGCAACGTCATTAAGGTTACCTGCGAAGAGCTCTCTTCTAAATTATCTAAATCAGAAACCAAGGCTAAATCTGTTAAGAAATCCGCCAATTTTGTTTCTTCGCCATTTGGATCGTCGTTGTTTTGCGCTTCAAAACGTTTATCAAATTCTTGTGTCACAGATAAAAATTCGTCCAAGTTTTCTAAGCGAGCTTGAGACTCTAAATTATTTTGCGCCATCAAAGCTTCCCGATAACCACTACGTTGTAAAGTTTCTTTCACCAATTCTGTAATCGTTAAATAGGGCACTGTTTTCGTTAAGTCTTGAATCATCATGCCAAAATTACCAAGCTCTTTACCCGCTTTTCCTGAAATATTTGCCAAATCAACATTTTGGGCAGCTTCCAGCAAAGCCCAACCATGCGTATCCGCAAATAGCCGTAATTTTTCAATTGAACTTTTACCGATTCCTCGTTTTGGTTCATTGACAATTCGTTCAAAACTAATCGAATCATCTGGATTGGCAATCAAACTTAAATAAGCCAAAATATCTTTAATTTCTTTACGGTCGTAGAATTTATGTCCGCCCACCATGGTATACGGAATATTAGATTTCAAGAGCATTTCTTCCACTACACGGGATTGAGCATTGGTCCGATATAATACCGCAAAATCACCATAAATTCGGTCATTTTCCCGCATTTCTTTTTGGATTTGGCTCACAATAAATTGTGTTTCATCCCGTTCTGTGTCCCCGCGATAATAGACAATTTTTTCACCGTCTATATTTTCTGTCCACAGTTCTTTCTCGCGGCGGTTACGGTTATTTTTGATGACATCATTCGCAGCCGCCAAAATGTTTTTGGTGGATCGATAATTTTGTTCTAGCAAAATTACACTGGCATCTGGATAATCTTTTTCAAAATCCAAGATATTTTGCATATCCGCCCCGCGCCAACCATAGATACTTTGGTCGGCATCACCTACGACACACAGATTTTTGAAACGTGCAGCCAATAAATTGACTAAGGTATATTGTGCATGATTGGTATCTTGGTATTCATCCACATGAATATAGTGAAATTTATTTTGGTAGAAAGCCAACGTATCTGGTTGTTCATTAAATAAACGAATCGTATTCATAATCAAATCATCAAAATCCATACATTGGTTTTTGCGCAATTCTTTTTGATAGGCTTCATAGCATTTTGCGACAATTTCTTCATATAAGGAACCTTGCATTTCAGCAACTTTTTCAGGCGTTTGTAATTCATTTTTGGCATTGCTAATCGTACCTAAAATTGAGCGAGGATCATATTTTTTTGAATCAATATTTAAGTCGTTTAAGATGCGTTTCATTAATGTTTTTTGTTCCGATGGGTCAATAATTGTAAAATTACGGTTGTAACCAATCTGATCCACATCACGACGTAAAATTCTTACACACATGGAGTGAAAAGTGGAGACCCATACATCTTCGCCACCCGTTTCCAGTAATTTATTTACACGCTCTTTCATTTCTTTAGCAGCTTTATTGGTAAACGTAATCGCCAAAATATTCCATGGATTTACTTCTTTTTCCTCAATTAGATAGGCAATTCGGTGTGTTAAAACCCGCGTTTTTCCACTACCAGCACCAGCCATGACTAACAGTGGTCCTTCTGTATGCAAAACGGCTTCTTCTTGTCGAGGATTCATTCCCTGAACCAAGGCATGTTTTTGTGTCATATTAAACGTCCTCTCTCTTTTTTCAATCTTATACAGTATACCAAAAATCCCTTTGAAGTTCTTTAGAAAAGAACAAAAAATCTTTTTCTTTTTATATGAAATTTTCTTGTAAATCAAGTCAAACCGCAGTACATTAGTAAGTAGTGATGGAGGCTAAAAATGAAATGAATAATGATGTACATGAAATTAAACAATTAGATGGTACCCGAATCGGCTTTATCCTTAAAGGCATCGTCGTCGGAATTCTTGTCGGCTTTGTTGTCAGCTTATTTCGCTTAGGCATTGAAAAAATTGGCGAACAAGTCGTTCATCTGTATCAAACGTTTCACGAAAAAACCTTTTGGATGATTCCTTGGTTCTTATTTTCTCTCGTGCTTGCTTATTTATTAGGACGACTGATCAAAAGCGAACCAGCAATTAAAGGCAGTGGCATTCCCCAAGTGGAAGGACAACTTCAAGGTCAATTAGAAATTCACTGGTTTCCAGTGCTTTGGAAAAAATTTATCGGTGGGATCTTAGCGATTAGTCCTGGGCTATTTTTGGGACGTGAAGGTCCTTCAATTCAACTAGGTGCAGTGGTTGGACAAGGCTATAGTCAATGGCGGCAAAGCACCAAGTCTGAAGAAAAAATTTTAATCAGTAGTGGTGCCAGTGCTGGTTTAGCCGCCGCTTTTAATGCACCAATCGCAGGACTTTTATTTGTTCTAGAAGAGGTTCACCATTCCTTTTCACCTTTAGTTTGGTTAACCTCTTTTTCTGCGGCCATTTCCGCTAACTTTGTTTCTTTGCATTTCTTCGGATTGCAGCCAGTTCTTTATATTGGTCCGGTTAAATCTTTGCCTTTAGAGTACTATTGGACATTAGTACTGCTGGGCGTTTTGCTAGGATTATTAGGTTGGATATATCAAAAAACATTGTTGTCCTTACCAAAAGTATATGGAAAAATCAAAGGCCTTTCTTCTAATTATTATGGTTTTGTTTCTTTTATTTTGATTTTACCGATTGGTTATTTCTTTCCACATTTACTTGGCGGTGGGAATCAAATTGTTTTAGCTTTAGGCAATCAACCGACTACGATTTGGGCTTTAGTCGGCTTACTGGTTTTACGTTTTGTTTTTTCAATGGTTTCTTACGGTTCGAATCTCCCTGGTGGTATTTTCTTGCCTATTCTAACTTTAGGTGCCATTATCGGAACATTGTATGGCAGTCTACTTGTCCAATACGTAGGGATGGATCCAATTTTTGTGAAAAACTTTTTAATTTTTGCCATGGCTGGTTATTTTACTGCGATTGGTAAAGCACCGTTAACAGCGATTATTTTAGTAACAGAAATGGTCGGCAATTTTTCTCATTTAATGTCTTTAGGGGTTGTCGCTTTAGTTAGTTATATTACCATCGATAGTCTTGGCGGCAAGCCAATTTATGAAAGCTTATTAGAACGTTTGGTTCCTTCTAAAGTAAGTAATATTCGTGGCCACAAAACGATTATCGAATTACCTATCACTGCAGAAAGTTCCTTAGATGATACGATGGTACGTGATTTTGTCTGGCCTAAACAAATGTTGCTCACTTCCATTCGGCGTGGCGAATCGGAAATTTTAACACATGGTGATACTGTTATGCATGTTGGCGATGTGCTCATTATTTTGACCGATGAAAAACTCGCTTACCAAGTCAAAAAAGAGATTTATCAAAAAACTTTACCGAATGATTTAGTGAATTAAAGAAAGCTGCTGAACCTGAGTTCAGCAGCTTTCTTTTTTTCTTATGACTGTTTTTTAATTTTTTTGAATGTTTTTGACCGTTTTAGATTGATTAGCGTTTTCATTTGTGCTATTATATCCATGAAATGAGGGATGAAAATGCTTACGGAAGAACGACATCAAAAAATTTTACAATTGTTAGATCAAAAATCAGTCGTCAAATCGCAAGAACTTGCTAGCTTGTTCAATGCTTCAGAATCCACAATCCGCCGCGATTTACAAGAATTAGAAGACGCCAATTTGTTAGAACGCATTCATGGCGGCGCTAAGCGTATTCTTAATTTAGGCTTTGAACAAAACATGACGGAAAAATCAATCAAAAACACGCACGAAAAGCAAAAGATTGCTTCTTTAGCCGTTAGTTGTGTACAAGATGGCGATATGATCTATTTAGATGCTGGTTCAACCACGTTAGAAATGATCCCTTTTTTAGTTGGGAAACAAATCCATGTAGTGACGAATTCCGTGCATCACGCTGCAAAACTTAGCGATATGGAAATTCCCACTATTATGCTTGGTGGTACTTTGAAGCTCTCCACTAAAGCAATCATTGGTGCCACTAGTATGGAACAGCTACAACATTTTCGTTTTAACAAAGCTTTTTTAGGAACTAACGGCGCACATTTAGAGTTTGGTTTAACAACGCCTGATCCCGAAGAAGCAGCGCTAAAAGCCTTGGCTATTCATCAAGCAGAAACAGCCTATGTTTTACTGGATCATACAAAATTTAATGAAGTAACGTTTACCAAAGTGGAAGAATTAGAGTCAGTTACTTTACTAACTGACTACTGCCCTGCTGAATCGCTTCAAGGATTCCAGCAAAAAACTATTTTAATGGAGGCAAACAAATGATTTACACAGTGACTTTAAACCCTTCTATCGACTTTATCGTTCATGTCGATCATCTACAAATTGGTGATTTAAATCGGATGACGAATGATTTTAAATTACCTGGCGGCAAAGGAATCAACGTTTCACGTATTTTAAAACGTATGGAGACAGAATCCACTGCCTTAGGTTTTTTAGGTGGTTTTACAGGCTCATTCATTGCCGATTGGTTGAAAAAAGAAGAAATCCAAACGAATTTCACTCCCGTGTCTGCTGATACACGAATCAACATTAAATTGAAATCAGATACTGAAACAGAAATTAACGGCTTAGGACCTGCTCTAACAAACGAAGAAATTCAAGAACTAAAACAAGCAGTTAGTCGTGTTCAGGCTGGTGATATTGTTGTTCTTTCAGGAAGTACACCTGCTTCTCTACGCAAAGGATTTTACGAAGAATTAATCCAAATTGTGAAGGAAAAAGGCGCAGAATTTGTTATTGATACGACAGGTGAAGATTTAATGAACGCTTTGTCACAAAAGCCTTTATTGGTCAAGCCAAATAATCATGAGTTGGCAGAATTATATCATACAACCTTTACAAGTGTTGAAGATATTTTACCTTATGGACATCGGTTACTAGAAGAAGGAGCGCAACACGTAATTATCTCAATGGCTGGTGATGGTGCATTACTTTTCACAACAGAAGGTGTTTATCGTTCCAACGTTTTAAAACGTCCACTGAAAAATTCTGTCGGCGCTGGCGACTCAATGATTGCTGGTTTTATTGGCAACTTTTCAAAAACACAAGATCCTTTAGAGGCTTTCAAATGGGGTGTCGCTTGCGGTAGCGCGACTGCATTTTCTGATGATTTAGCCTCAGAAGATTTTATCCAAGAACTTATCCACGAAGTAACAATTGAAAAAATTTCAGAATAAATCCACTAAGGGAGGAAAATAGAGTGAACATTAATGATTTATTAATAAAAGATGTCATGATTATGGATTTACAAGCTACTGATAAAAAAGGCGCGATTGATGAAATGGTCCAAAAATTATACGATGGTGGCCGCATCTCTGACATTGACACTTACAAAGAAGGAATTTTAAAACGCGAAGCACAAACATCGACTGGTTTAGGCGACGGCATCGCTATGCCTCACGCAAAAAATAGTGCCGTAAAAGAACCGACAGTTCTTTTCGCTAAAAGTAAAAAAGGTGTTGATTATGAAGCACTAGATGGACAACCTACTTATCTATTCTTCATGATTGCTGCTCCAGAAGGCGCCAATGATACACATCTCCAAGCGCTTGCGGCCCTTTCTCGATTACTTATCGACCCAGAATTTGTTGGCAAATTGAAAGAAGCGGAAACTCCAGAAGCAGTACAAGCACTTTTCCAAGCAGCGGAAGATCAAAAAGAAGCGGAAGAAAAAGCAGAACAAGAACAAACAACGCCAGCACCAGAAAGCAATCGTAAATATATTATTGCTGTGACTGCTTGTCCTACAGGAATTGCTCATACTTACATGGCCGAAGATGCACTGAAGAAAAAAGCAAAAGAAATGGGCGTAGACATTAAAGTAGAAACAAACGGTTCAGAAGGAATTAAAAATCGTTTAACTGCTGAAGATATTGCTCGTGCTGATGGCGTGATTGTTGCAGCCGATAAAAAAGTAGAAATGAATCGATTTGATGGTAAAAAATTAGTCAATCGTCCCGTCAGTGATGGAATTCGTAAAACCGAAGAACTAATTAACTTAGCCATTAGTGGTGAAGCTCCTACTTTCCATGGCAGTGACTCGGCTGCAAGCGACCAAGAGGATTCAGCGGAAGGTTCAATCGGTTCTCGTATCTATAAAGATTTAATGAATGGTGTTTCTCATATGTTACCTTTCGTTATTGGTGGCGGAATTGCCATTGCTCTTTCCTTTATGATTGATCAATTTATCGGAGTTCCTCAAGATCAATTAGCCAACTTAGGTAATTACAATGACGTAGCTAGCTGGTTTAACCAAATTGGTGGCGCAGCATTTGGCTTTATGTTACCTGTCTTAGCTGGTTTTATTGCTTCTAGTATTGGGGATCGTCCAGGCTTAGTTGCTGGTTTCGCGGCTGGTGCATTAGCAAATGCTGGCGGAGCTGGATTCCTTGGGGCCCTAATCGGTGGTTTCTTAGCTGGTTATGTAGTGGTTCTTTTACGTAAAGTCTTCAAAGGCTTGCCAAAATCATTAGATGGAATTAAAACCATTTTATTCTATCCAGTTTTTGGTTTGATTATTACGGGCTTATTAATGTTAGTCATTAACATCCCGATGAAAGCAATTAATGATGCGTTAAATCATTTCCTACTTGGTTTAGATGGCACAAATGCTGCTTTACTTGGTGCCTTATTAGCTGGTATGATGGCCATCGACTTAGGTGGACCAGTTAACAAAGCTGCTTATGTTTTCGGTACAGCTACGTTAGCAAGTACTGTTGCAGAAGGTGGCAGCGTGGTCATGGCTTCTGTAATGGCTGGCGGAATGGTTCCTCCATTAGCAATTTTCGTAGCAACTCGTTTATTTAAAAATAAATTTACAAAAGATCAACAAGATGCCGGCTTAACCAATATTGTAATGGGACTTTCTTTTGTCACTGAAGGGGCAATTCCTTTTGCAGCAGCTGACCCATTACGTGTGATTCCAAGTTTCGTGGTAGGTTCTGCCTTTACTGGTGCGTTGGTTGGTGCGTTTGGTATCAAATTATTGGCACCACATGGAGGAATCTTCGTCGTCTTCCTATTAAGTAATCCATTACTATATCTATTGTTCATCTTAATTGGGGCGATTATTTCAGGAATTGTCTACGGACTTTTGAAAAAACCTGTCGAAGTACCTGCTTAAAAAAACAGCAAAAAAGCGATTCAACCATGGTTGAATCGCTTTTTTATTATTTTCTCTTCATCGCATAATTTTCTAAATACTCAGGATTCCCTTTGCTTCTGATATACGTATACACGCCCATCACAAAGGCCCCAAGGGTATTGGTAAATAAATCCCCCATCGTATCCATTAAAGCAGCACGCCCAATAAATGGTTGGCCGTTGGACATATTATAGCGTTGTAAGTTCATGTTCCCTAGTGAATCGCAGATAAATTCCCAGAATTCCCAGAAGACGCCACAAAGCCCTGCAAATGCAAACCCAAATAATAAAAATAACCACGGGGAAACATCGGCGTACTTCGTTTTCTTCAATAGGAAACCAGCAATACCATAACCAACAGCAGTTAACAGCATCGGACTAACAAAGTGTAAAATTTTATCCCAGAACGAAATGATTGAAATCATATGCAACGAGGTTCCTAGGAATACTGAAATAAATAAGAAAAACCAGTAAAAATAAACGATGGTCGGTGGCATAATAATTTTTAAAAATTTATTGACAAGATCTGGTAAAAAGATCAGCCCAATTCCAAGTAAACATTCGATAACAAACGTCACACCTTGTTTTGTTGAATACTTAGCCGTAAAAAATTCCCAGAGATTGTACGTCAAGCATAAGATGCCAAACACCACTAATCCATATTTAATTTTCGAATAATTTTTATCCATTTTGACACACCCTTTCAAAAGTTATTTTATATGAAAAAAACTGTAGATGAAAGACACCTTCCATCTACAGTTTTAGAAAACTCTATCGAATGAAGAGCTTATTAAAAATGTTTATTTTTCAACAGCTGTTTCAGTAATTGTTTCAACCGCACGTTTCATACGAATATCGTGTTCTAACATGTCGTTGTTTAATACTTTACGTACTTGCGCTTCAGGCATGTTGTATTGTTCTGCTAAATCTTTCACTTCAGCATCGATGTCTTCTTGTGTTACTTCGATGTTTTCAGCTTTGGCAACTGCTTCAATCACTAAGTTTGTTTTTGTGCGTGTTTCTGCTTCGCCTTCAAATTGTTTGTGTAAATCTTCTTCTGTAGAACCAGTTAATTGGTAGTACATTTCAGGAGAAATTCCTTGGCGTTGCATGTTGTTTAAGAATTCATCCATTGAACGGTGAACTTCGTCGTGAACCATTACGTGTGGTAATTCAACGATTTCAGCATTTTCAACAGCTAAACGAATTGCTTCTTCGTCTTTTGCTTCTTCAGCTGCTGCTTCTTTTGCTTCTGTCAATTCTTTACGGAATTTTTCTTTTAATTCGTCTAATGATTCTACTGAATCGTCAACGTCTTTTGCAAATTCATCATCCAATTCTGGTAATTCTTTTGCTTTTACTTCATGAACAGTTACTTTGAAAACTGCTTCTTTACCAGCTAAATCTTCTGCTTGGTAATCTTCAGGGAAAGTAACGTTTACTTCTACTTCTTCGCCAGCTTTTTTGCCAACTAATTGGTCTTCAAAGCCTGGAATAAATGAATTAGAACCTAATTCTAATGAGTAATTTTCGCCTTTGCCGCCTTCAAATGCTTCGTCGCCTAAGAAGCCTTCAAAGTCGATAACTACAGTGTCGCCATTTTCAGCAGCGGCATCTTCTTTGATTACTAATTCAGCTTGAGATTCTTGTTCGCGTTTCAAACGTGCTTCCACGTCTTCATCTGTTACTTCACGGTCTTGTTTAGACACTGTTAAGTTTTTGTATTCGCCTAATTTTACTTCAGGTTTTACAGTTACTTCAGCAGTGATAACCCAGTCTTCCCCTTTATTCATGCTTTCAACATCAATTTTTGGTTGTGCTACTGGTTCAATTCCTGCTTCTAATACAGCCGCTTCATATGCTTCTGGTAAAACAGCGTTTAACGCATCTTCGTATAACGCTTCTTCTCCATACATACGGTTAAAAACAGTACGTGATACTTTTCCTTTACGGAAACCAGGTACGTTTAAGTTTTTTTTCACTTTATTGAACGCTTGCGTTAATCCTTTTTCGATTACTGCTTGTTCGATTGAAAAAGTTAATACACCATCATTAGTGCCTTTTTTTTCCCATTTCGCAGACATTTGTTTCCCTCCGAATAACATTTAATTTTATACATCAAACTTTATTTATGCATACCTTTAAATAGTACACTATCCCTAGGAAAATGTAAATATTTTAAGTGCTAAGAAGTGAAAGAAAGACTCGATTTTTAGCAAACTATCAGTTTTTTAATTTTTTCGGATTAAAAAAGCATAGAATTTCGAGAAATTTCCTTCTTAAAACACTAAAAGATTGTGAACAAAATATCTTGTTCACAATCGGATGTAATCGCTTTACTTTATGAATGGCCCATTATAGAATGTATGTACTCAATATTTACACATTATATATTCTCGTCATTATACATATAATATCAAAAAAGGAGAGGATGGTTTTGAATAAGTTCGTATGGGGAATCTTTTCTTGCATCATATCATGGCTTTTTTTATCGCTGACTCAACCTTTGATAGCTCATTCTGAAACACTGAACCCTACAACTCACGCCTCTACTTTTAGTGAAACATTTACTTCAGTTTCAACAGAACAACAAACAACTCAAGCAACCGATATCGTGGAACAAGAAACCGAGCAAACCCATGCTTCCTCTGAAAACGATGAACCTATGGCACCTACGCCAGCTAGTGTTTCTGTTGGTAATAGCACCTTAAAAAGTACCTTAAGCACGGGAACGTATAACCAAGATATTATCACACTTTCGTATGAATACAGTGTGACACTTATCGGCTTAGCAATTAATGATCGACCGATTATTGCTATTCAACTTCCTACAGAAATTTCAAGCCAGTTAGATAACGACACTCTAAAGCAACAAGATTTTCTGACTCTTTTAACAGGGACTGTCAGTTATCCAGGAACAGCCACTCAAGATATTCACAGTTCAACTAACGGCGTCAGCCTCTCTTATAGTAGCACTTATCATTCTGTTTATCTGACTTTTCCAAGTAGCACCTTGGTGTTACTTCCCGGAACCAAATGGTCTGCCGCCATTTCGTTTGATGTGGGCGCACTTTATAAACGAGGAATTTCAATCCCTCCTGCTCTTAACGGCAAAGACTATCCGATTCGAGGAACCTTTACAGATGTCGGCACTGGATTAGGTGCAATTAATATTATTATTGGGAACAATACAAAAACAGGCGTAATTAGCAAAGCTCAACTTAGTTTAGGTAATTACCCCGTTCCTCAAGTCACACCAGCCAAACTAACTCAACCAAATCATCTGGACACTACTGTAACAGGGACCATTCAACAAGTACAAGACCCAAACTATAACTACTCTGTTCAATTAACCTTGAACCGCCATGATGGCACCACTACCCCCATTGTGGTGAAAGGGATTTCTGTCGATGCAGCCGGAAATTTCTCGACATCGTTAGCTTCACCATTAGAATATGGCGACACGCTCTCTACAATTGTCTTTGCTCGTTCCAAAACGTCAACCGACTATATTCAAAGCAGCCCCTCAGCTGACCAAAGTGTCAATTGGTCAATCCAACCAGTCACAAACGTAGTCGCCAATGCCGGCTCAACTCAACTTTCAGGTAAAGCTTCTCAAGTATCTAACGGAACCTATCAAGTTAAAGTACAAATAAATGGTGGTTCTATTTACACAACGTCCTTAGATTCCAATGGCCATTTTCAATTTGCTAATTTACCCACTTTCCAAGGAGGAGAAACGGTCAGCTTGTGGGTCCAAGGGCTCAGCAATCGCACTGGCCTGCCTTTGCTAACCAGTTCTACTGTTTCTCAAACAGTTGCTTATTCTGTGCCTCAACTAACGGTCACGCAAATCATTGAGCGGAAAAATGCACAAGGGCTCTGGGAAGCTGCAAACTCTGTCGTAAGTGGTCAAATCATTCGTTTTACGTTAACCACACGTTTAACCAATCAACCAGCAACGTGGATGAATCAACAATTACGAGCAACGGTGCCTAAAGGACTGTCCCAACTTTCAGCTGCTACATTAACAAAACAATCAGCAGCAGGTTTAAGTACGCCAATAGCTGGGCTTCAACTTTTAACTGATAGTTCCACTGGTTTGCCGTATTGGAGTTATCACAATTCGCTGCCAGCAGATAATTTTACAGAAGCCAATACACAATTCACCTTACAATATACAGCAACGGTTACAGAAGAATGGATAAACCAATTTCTTTTATTTTCTAGCACGGTTACTGGCAATGATGGTGGCGGAACGCCAATTACGCCAATCACTAAGGAACAGTCTTTACCTACCAAAAACGGTACCCTCCGTTTTGTGCAGATGCCAACTACAGTTTCCTTTAAAAATTTACCTTTTCCCAGCAAACGAACTATATACTCACCATCGACCATAAGCGCTCCTTTCCTCATTGCCGATGGTCGAGTTGCAAAAACACCATGGCATTTGTTGGTAAGAGAGAGTCAGCCCATGCATTCAACTTCTACAAATAAAACGATCCAGCAAGCTTTCATTTATCGAAAAAATGGCAGTGATTTTCCTCTCTCCTCTTTAGCAACCGAAGTTTATCAATACACCGCAACGGACGATAACAATGTAGAAATTCCTTGGAACCAACAAAATGGACTTTTTTTAAGCGTTGCTCCTGACCTTAATTTAACGGTCAAAGAATCTTACACTGCCGAATTACAATGGATTCTTTCTGATACACCCCTCTAATTAGGATTTAGCTTTTTTAAAAGTTAAAAATAAACAAGAAAGAAGGAATAAAAAATGAAAAAGATCGTGCGCATTTCAAGCATTTTGTTCGTTGCTACGCCTCTTATGCTTTTAAATAGTCCAAAAGTTGAAGCAGCTCAAGTCGCTTCTATTCAATCCAACGCTGATATTACGTTTGCTCTTGATAATACTGTCACGCCACCTGTCAACCCGACGAACCCTTCTCAGCCTGTGACACCTAATCCTGCTGATCCTCATCAACCTGGTACAGCCGGACCCCTTAGTATTGACTATGTTTCAAATATCCATTTTGGATCAAAACAAATTCAAGCCGGAACAGCAATCTATTCGGCACAACTGGACCAAGTACAAAATAGTACTGGCGATTTAATTAGCGTGCCAAACTATGTTCAAGTAACTGACAAACGTGGTCTAAATCTTGGCTGGAAATTATCAGTTAAACAGAGTGCGCAATTTGCTACAAGTGATTCAACACCCGCTGTTTTGGATAATGCATCCTTGACCTTTTTAGCAGCAACACCCAATTCAACACAGTTACTTTCTTTGGCGCCATTAACGGTCCCAGTAACCTTGGATCCAACTCTGGTGCCGCCACTTCTCCTGTGGCGACTGCCGCTCTTTCAACAGGAATGGGCACTTGGACATTAGCTTTTGGTAGCGGAGCGACCGCTGCTCAAGGCATTCAATTAACTGTTCCTGCGACAACGAAAAAAGTTGCAGCTAAACAATATAAAACAACGCTTACTTGGATTTTGGATGATACACCACTTTAAAAGAAAACAACCAAGGTATTGCATGAAACAACTTCATGCAATACCTTGTTATAAAAAATTGTCAAAAAGGAGTGCACACTATGAATCAGCAGCTTTTTAAATGGCTTCATGCTGTTAGCGTCATCATTTTTTTATTTTTTATTGGCTCTTATTCTGTAGAAGCAAGCGAAATGACTTTTTCTGTAAAAGCCATTTTACCCGACAATCAACGAACCAAAGAAACAAGTTATTTTGATTTACGTGTCGCTCCAAACCAAACACAAAAGCTACAAATCGAACTAACGAATCAAACAGCCAACGACATTACCGTGCTAGCTTCAGCCAATGCAGCGATTACTAATGATAATGGCTTGGCAGATTATTCTCATGCTGAAACAAAAAAAGATCCATCTGCACCTTTTACTTTTAATGAGATTGCGCAATTACCAAAAGAAATCCAACTACCTAAACACTCAACCAAGACTGTTGAATGTCAGCTTATTTTACCGGAAAAACCATTTAATGGGTATGTTTTAGGAGGACTCTACTTTGAACAAAAGTCAGATGAACAACCTGCTCACTCAGAAAACGGCGTGGCCATCAATAATCGTTTTTCTTATGTAGTCGGCGTCTTACTTAGTGAAACAGATGAACCTGTTCAGCCAGAATTATCTTTAAATGAAGTAAAAACCGATCAAGCTAACGGTCGTAACCGCGTATTAATGAATCTCCAAAACAAACAAGCGGCTATGATTAAAAAATTACAAGTCGACGCCTCTTTATATTATGAAAAAGAAGCTAAACCTCGCTACGAAAATCACCAAGAGTCGTTAACAATGGCCCCTAATACAAATTTTAATTATCGGATTGACTTAAAGGAACAACCTTTTGTTCCTGGAAATTATACTGTAAAAATCAAAGTAAACGATGGCTATCAAGACTATTCGTGGGAAAAACACTTAGTCATCCAAGAAAAAGAAGCTAAAAAATACAATGCTACCGCCGTCAACCTCCCACCTGAAAAACACACCAATTTCCCTTGGAAACTGGTGAGTAGCATCACGCTGGTTTTTCTATTCATTTTGGGAAGCACGATTTATTATTTCAAGAAAAAAATACGTGAATCGCAACAATAAAAAAGCACATCGACAATTGTCGATGTGCTTTCATAATCACTTAATTATTTTGTATATTCTTCAACTAATGCAACGACTTCTTCCATCGTGTCGCATTCTTTTAATGCGCGGTCAGCAAGTTCAGCCATTTTAGTTGTGTCTAGACGTTTCATCAAGCTACGTGTTTTAAGGATAGATGTAGCACTCATTGAGAACTCATCTAAGCCCATACCCAATAGTAATGGAACAGCTGTTTGATCGCCCGCCATTTCACCACACATACCAGCCCATTTACCTTCAGCGTGTGCTGCATCAATTACATTTTTAATTAAACGTAAGATTGATGGGTTGTATGGTTGGTATAAGTAAGAAACGCGTTCGTTCATACGGTCTGCCGCCATTGTGTATTGGATTAAGTCGTTGGTTCCAACACTAAAGAAGTCTACTTCTTTGGCAAATTTATCAGCTAATACGGCAGCTGCTGGAATTTCAATCATAATACCTACTTGGATATCGTTTGAAACTTCAACACCTTCGTTGACTAATTTTTGTTTTTCGTCTTCAAAGATTGCTTTCGCTGCTCTAAATTCTTTCAAAGTAGCAACCATTGGGAACATGATACGTAAGTTACCATGAACAGACGCACGTAATAATGCACGCATTTGTGTACGGAACATGCCGTCACCTAGTTCTGATAAGCTAATACGTAATGCACGGTAACCTAAGAATGGGTTCATTTCGTGTGGTAATGTTAGGTAAGGAAGCTCTTTGTCCCCACCAATATCCATTGTACGAACCACAACTGGTTTTCCTTCCATTCCTTCAAGAACTGCTTTATACGCTTGGTATTGGTCCTCTTCAGTTGGAAAGTCAGATGAATCCATGTATAAGAATTCTGTACGATATAAACCAACAGCTTCGCCGCCGTTTTTGTGTACGCCTTCTAAATCTTTTGGTGTACCAATGTTTGCAGCTAACTCAACATGTTTGCCGTCAGCTGTCACTGTTTCTGCATTTTTTAGTTTATCCCATTCTGCTTTTTGATCTGCATAAGCTTTTGCTTCTGCTTCAAATTCAGATTTTTCAGCATCTGTTGGGTCAATAATAACATCCCCAATGATTCCGTTCACTGCTAAAATATCGCCTGCTTTTACTTTGTCAGTAATTTCTTTTGTACCAACGATTGCAGGGATTTCTAACGAACGAGCCATGATTGCTGAGTGAGAAGTACGTCCGCCGATGTCTGTAACAAAGGCTTTAACATACGTACGGTCTAATTGTGCAGTATCACTAGGTGTTAAGTCATGGGCAACCACGATTACTTCTTCGTTAATCATTGAAGGATTTGGAAGAGTCACACCTAATAAATGTGCTAAGATACGTTTGGCAACGTCACGAATATCTGCTGCACGCTCTTGCATGTAAGCATTGTCGTCCATTGCTTCAAACATACCAATATACATATCCGTAACTTCTTTCAAGGCAGCTTCTGCATTGACTTTGTTGTCTTGGATATTTTGTTTGATTTGACCAACCATTTCTGGGTCAGATAAAACCATTAAATGAGCATCGAAAACTTGCGCTTCTGCTTCACCAAGGCTTTGAGCTGCTTTGTCGCGAATTGCTTGCAACTCTTCAGTAGATTTTGCTAAAGCATCGTCTAAGCGAGTTGCTTCTGCATCAGTATCTTCTACGGAAGTTTTGTTGAAAGACAAGTCAGGTTGAACTAGCAGGTAAGCTTTAGCAACAGCAACGCCATCACTTGCGGCAATCCCTTTTAGCATCTCAGACATTATTCAGCCAATCCTTCTTTTTGTAATGTTTCAACGATTGCTGCCATTCCTTCAGCTTCGTCAGCACCATCAACAGTGATTGTTACGTCAGAACCTTGACCAACGCCTAAAGACATAACGCCCATGATTGATTTTAAGTTAACAGATTTACCTTTGTATTCTAAGTTAATATCTGAGTTAAATTTGCTTGCAGTTTGTACTAATAAAGTAGCTGGACGTGCGTGAATTCCTGTTTCTGCTACAATGTGAAATTCTTTCTTTTCCATATAAATCGGTCTCCTTCGTAAATAAAAAATTTTTATGTTAGGGTTTTCCTTTCTTGATACGCTAAAATCAAACGTCTACTCGAAAAAAGACCCTTTCAGTTTCTAAGATTACCATTTTTTTCTATCTTACACAACACTTTTTGCTTAAATTTCGTGATGTTTTGCACTGACTATTCTTCCTCTTTTTGGTAACGATAAATGATTCGTCCATTTAACCCCGCTTCTCCAACAATTTCCGCGCGGTCAGGCAAAGAAATCCAAGCATCACGAAATTGGAAAAATTCATTTTGCTCCACGATTAATTCAGAGATTTCTCCAGCTTTTAATGAAGCAATTTTTTCTACAAAAGGATTTTCAGCCATTGATTTCACCACTCTTTCTCTTAAATATCAACTCTTATAGTTTACTTGAAAATGGCGCAATTGTCTGTAAAAAAAATCGAATCTTTGCCTTTTTTTAAACAAGGTCTTTTACTTGATTCTCTTACAAAAAATGCTATAATAACCTCAAAGGTCAAAAATGGTCAAGTGGTTTTATAGACAGAATTTATTCTTGCTATCTAGTACTTGGCTGGTTTGAGGAAAAATGGTCTGTTTACTAGAAATAATAGAGCAAACAGCTATTTTTCTGGCCTCAGTTATTTTGAAAGGATGTGTTTCATTCAATGATTTGTCAAAATTGTCAACAAAATGAAGCAACAATTCATTTATATGCAAATGTGAATGGTCAAAGAAAACAACTGGACTATTGCCAAAGCTGCTATCAAAAATTAAAAAATCAAGCAAATAATTCCCCTCAAAATATGGGACAAGACCCTTTTGGCTTTGGGAGTTTAGACGATTTATATCGTTCTCTTTCTCGCCAAATGCAACAAGGTAATCCTTATGAACAACAAACACCACCCACTCAATTTGGTGATGGTGGTAATGGAGGTCAACCCCCTCGCGGAGGCGCTGGCGCTGGTCAAGGTTTACTAGGCGAGTATGGGATTAACATCACCGAAGCGGCACGCCAAGGAGATATCGATCCTGTGGTAGGACGTGATCAAGAAATTAAGCGTGTCATTGAAATCTTAAATCGCCGTACAAAAAACAACCCCGTTTTAATCGGTGAACCAGGTGTTGGTAAAACAGCCGTTGTTGAAGGTTTAGCCCAAAAAATTGTCGATGGCGATGTGCCCCAAAAATTATTGGACAAAGAAGTCATTCGTTTAGATGTGGTTTCACTTGTTCAAGGAACTGGTATTCGCGGACAATTTGAAGAACGGATGCAAAAATTGATTGAAGAAATCACTGAAGCTGAAAATGTCATTTTATTTATTGATGAAGTCCATGAAATTGTGGGTGCTGGTGCTGCTGGTGATGGCAATATGGATGCTGGCAATATTTTAAAACCAGCCTTAGCACGTGGTGAATTACAATTAGTCGGTGCCACAACTTTAAATGAGTACCGTATTATTGAAAAAGATGCTGCCTTAGAACGTCGGATGCAACCAGTCCAAGTAGATGAGCCAACCGTTGCCGAAACCATAACGATTTTACATGGTTTGCAAAAACGTTATGAAGATTATCATCATGTTAAATATACAGATGAAGCGATTAACGCAGCAGCAAACTTATCCAATCGTTACATTCAAGATCGCTTTTTACCAGATAAAGCGATTGACTTGTTAGATGAATCTGGTTCAAAAATGAATCTAACTATTCAACTCGTCGATCCAAAAACAATTGATAAAAAATTAGCAGAAGCGGAACAACAAAAACAACAAGCTTCCGCAGAAGAAGATTTTGAAAAAGCGGCTTATTATCGTGATCAAATCAATAAATTACAAGCAATGAAAGAAAAACAAATCAGCGATGAAGAAACACCCGTCATCACTGAAAAAGATATTGAAGCCATTGTGGAACAAAAAACTGGCATTCCTGTCGGTGACTTAAAAGAAAAAGAACAAACCCAATTGAAAAATTTAGCTGTTGACTTAAAAGCTCATGTTGTCGGACAAGATGATGCCGTCGATAAAGTAGCTAAAGCGATTCGTCGCAATCGTGTAGGCCTAGGCAAACAAAACCGCCCAATTGGTTCCTTCTTATTTGTTGGGCCAACAGGCGTTGGTAAAACAGAATTAGCAAAACAATTAGCTTTTGAGCTATTCGGTTCAGAAGATTCGATGGTTCGTTTTGATATGAGTGAGTATATGGAAAAACACAGTGTTTCTAAACTGATTGGTTCTCCTCCAGGCTATGTTGGGTATGACGAAGCTGGACAACTCACAGAAAAAGTCCGTCGTAATCCTTATAGTTTAATTTTATTGGATGAAATTGAAAAAGCGCATCCTGATGTTTTACACATGTTTTTACAAATTCTCGACGATGGTCGTTTAACAGATGCACAAGGTCGTACGGTCAGCTTTAAAGACACCATCATTATCATGACAAGTAATGCTGGAACAGGAGCTGTGGAAGCCAACGTTGGCTTCGGTGCTGCCCGTGAAGGTGTGACTAAATCCGTTTTAGGTCAATTGAACAACTTCTTCACCCCCGAATTCCTTAACCGTTTCGATGGTATTATCGAATTCAAAGCATTAAGCAAAGAAAACCTGATGAACATTGTCAGCTTGATGTTAGAAGAAGTAAATAGCTTATTAGCTAAACAAAAATTACACATTGAGGTTCCAACAGAAGTCAAAGAGAAACTCGTTGATTTAGGTTATGATCCTGCAATGGGCGCTCGTCCTTTACGTCGAACAATTCAAGAACAAATTGAAGACGGCATTGCTGAATACTATCTAGATCATCCTGAAAATCATCAATTAGTCGCAGCGTTAGATAACGAAGGTAAAATTATCGTAACTGGCGCACAAGAAGTGACTAAAACAGAAACTTCAACATCTGACCAAGCAGAATAATCAAAAATCCACACGCATTAATAACAATGCGTGCGGATTTTTTTATGCTTTTCACTTTTTATTTTCATCAAAAAAAACTATAATAGAAGAAAGATATTCGTATACTTGTTCCTCATAGAAAAAATTCAATCTGGAACTCCTGTACATAATTGGAAACGCTCTTTTGCAGCACACAACTATAATGAGGTGATAAAATGAAATTAGTGAATGTGACCAATAGCTACAAACAATTAGTAAATAAACAATTGGAAAACACGGATGCTTACTTTGTAAAAGTCTACTCAGCAGGAAACACGACCGCTGTCTATTCAGAAGCAGCTCACCATGTGGAAGTTCTGATTATGAATAAAAATCGTCGCATTCGTCCGACAGAAGTAAAAGAAATTTTAGCAAAACTGTTAAAACGATTACCTAAAGAGGCTTATGACCCAGATGAAATTTCTATCATTGAGTTAAACCATGTGACCGAAGTGTCTGTTCCATTAAAAGTTTCCCTCATGGAAAACTAAAAAAAACTGCCGAAGTTTCCCCACTTTGGCAGTTTTTTCAATTTATTGTGACGTTATTTTTTTTACAAGACTTTGATAATTTTCCGACCAGGCTTCCTCATTTGTCGGACTGACTAATTTATTCTCCTCGATTGCTTTTTTTCTTAAGTCATCCACTTCTTTTTTGAAATTTTCCCCCGATTTTTGAGCATAATCTTTAGAAAAATATTTTGATTGGCGAGAATAAGCCTTCAGTTTTGCGTCTTTAATCTCTTCTTCTGTATCTGCAAAATATTCATCATAACGAAGATCGGTTATTTTCCCTGAATCTTTTAACGTAATAACAGTTAAACGTCCAGAAAGCCCCTCCCCAAAATCTTCTGTTAGACTTGTATAATGTTCTTTTGAAGGTTCTTTGATTTCCTTGGCTAAAGCCCTAGCAGCAGGAAGATAGCCATTATTAGCGCTATTGGATTGACCTTTGGCTGTCTGGAATGCGCCATCTAGGCGATTTTCAGCAACCATTTGATTTTCTAAAAAAGTCATCGTATTAACAACGGTCACTAACGATTGATCGGTTCGGGCGTTGTTCGCTTGAAAATTTGCATAGCCGGATAAACGTTTTGTCACTCCTGCCCATTCTTCAGAATAATAGTTTTTAGGTCCACGTTCATCAAATTCCACTAACTGAATTTGTTGATCCTTAACAACGACATCAATTAAAGCCGTATAGCCGCCATCAAACACGACTTCATGATGATAATAATCCCCTTGAACTTCCCCGATTTCTGGACGACCTGACCAATACATCTTCTGGGCTTTTTCTTCTGGACTAATTCCTGATTGTCCATTATTAGCTTCTACTGTAGCGCCAGAAACAGCATCAACTTCAAAGGTATGTCCATTACGCTCATAACTCACTTTGGCAGCACTCTCCTTCGGTTGATCATTCGTGTTTGTCTGCTCCTCCTGCTTTACAGAAGTGGCATTAGTGGCTGCCGAGGCACCACTCGTTACTTGGACTGCTTCTGCTTCAGTACTTTCTTTCATTTTTTCAGTTCGTTGATCTGGTTGGCACCCCATTAAAATAATCATTGAACAAAATAACCCGACAACTATCTTTTTAGTTTTCATTTTTCCTCCTTTTAAAACTCATTGAATTACCATTTAATTTTAATATAAGTAGAATGAAAAGTATAGCTAAGAAATCGTTTTTTCTTCATACGGCGATAAACTTAACTGTCCAGATAAATACTCACCTAAATAGATTTCCTGTAATCTTTGGAATCCTTGTTCTTGGATTTGCGTTAATAGCCAGTGCTCATCTTTTTTGATTAACTCTAGGACATCCATGTTGGCTTGACCGTCCACAATAATCGGATAACGAATACTTTCATCGCCATATTCGACGATTGTTAATTGACCATTTTGTTCTAAAACCGCCCGTTTAACAAGCTGGACTTCATAAATACCATTTGCTCGTAATTTAAACATTAGATCATTTGCAGAAATACCATTTTTCAAACATTCCTTCACCACAACCTGTCCATCCTTGATTAAAGTAATGGGTTTACCATCCACAATTTGCTTCACATAGCGATTGTGTTCTTTTGCAAATTTTAAAATTAAGACTAATAATGTCCACAAAATTAACACTAATACAAATTGGAGCACCGTAATTGAATCATTATAAATAACACCACCAATAATGCCCCCCAATACATAGTTTTGCACTTGGTCCATAGCCGATGTGGGCGCCAAATTGCCTTTTCCCATCAAATTAATTTGGACAATTAAACAAATAATACCTAAAGCAAATTTAATAATAATTGGACTATAAAACTGCATTAATTTTCCCTCACTTTACTTTATGATTTCAATCGTTGGTGTTAATAAATACGTTTCTTGTAACGTATAAGACTGCTGATCCGTACTTAAACTCATTTTATAAAAGACTTCGTCAATTTTAACTATGGTTCCGTCAGCCAATTGTGTACCATTGACATAAACTTTTTCTGGAGAAACCTTTTTTTCCTGTGCCACTTGTTCGACAAAATGTACCATTTGTGAAGATTGTGAATGCTGATTTTGGTTCAGTTGATAATTGGAATATTGAACCCCTAAAACAAATAATAATGATAAAAAAATAATAATACTTAATTCACGATATTTCGTTTGAATTTGATGTCGCACATAAAAACTAAACACAATGACTAGCCCGATTAACAAAGCAAAAATAAAAAAATACTTTAAGTAATCATTTAAATTAGATTGGCTTTTTAAATACTCGATGCCATAAAAATTCATGTTCTTGTCCACTCCTTGATAGATTCGTTATAGTAAGTATTCTATCTCAAAAAAAACAATCACGCCTGCTTTAATACCTTATAACAAGAAAAAGCCCAGCGCAATCATCTTGATAATGACTGCGCCGAGCTTCAATCTTCTAAAGATTCAGCTACTGATTGATTACAAATTAATTTTACATCAAACTTTTCAGTTCAACATCTGGATATTTATCCGCAAACCAGCGTTCCGCAAATTGGTTTTCAAATAAGTGAAAGTCCCTTTTTATCAGGCTTCATCATACAATAAATAATCTTAGAAAGCAATCCATTTCTGCTACAAACCAACGCAATGTTCAACCTTTGTTTTTCTCAATACACCTATTACTTCTTAATCAATAATTTTAGTAGGAAAATTGATTAGACAAGTATCACAAAACAAAAGTTGAAAATTATATGTTATTTATTGTGACTTTTCTGTTTTATCAATGGAACCTAATTTTAATCATTTCAATACATTCAGGATAGAAAAAACAACTACAGATATATAAGAAGCTATCGAAAAAATAAAACTCCAGTGTAAGTTTTTATACTTTTTCGTTGCTGTCTTTGCCAGATAATAATTTTGTTCAATCATGACTTCTTCAAAACTACCTTGAGGGATTTCAGATACTTTCATTTTATAAGATTCTGCATCTTTATAGGTAGTTACGTCTTCCCAAAAAACAATTCCGTTGCCATTTCTATAGCTTCTACGTGGAAAAATAACTAAAAATAAAAAAACATAAGCCACAAGTAAAAGTCCAATACTCGCTAATAAAAAAAGATTTTTCGATTTTTCAAATTCGAAAGGCATATTATCTTTAATTTGAGTATATAAAAATCCCATCAATACACCGTTTACAGTTATAAATACTGCTGATTTAGTATCTGCAAACTGTATATAATTGTTTAGATAGTCATTTTGTGAATAAACAAAGTCTTTTTTTGATGATGCCATGTAAATATCACTCCAATTCAGCTTTTTTTAAGTAACTCTTAGATAAATCATTATCATTAACATATAAACTAAAATATTTATTTTTGGTAATATTTCCTTCAGCTTTTATCTTACAAATCATATAATGCAGTCCATTAAAAGCAGTATGTCTCTTACATCGAAAAACAGCATTATCTTCATCCGTGAAAGCTTCCTTTGGGACTACATAGTCTAATTCTTCTTCTTTCGAAGCTTCAATACCAGAGTTTGAAACAGTCCATTCTACACTGTTAATTTTATGTAGCAACGACTGACTAGCTTCAATTTGATAAACTATATCTGTATCTTTTTCTAATGCTTTTTCTGAATAGTAAGGTATCCGCCTTTCGTTTTCTGATAAATAGTAACATTTTATTTGAAAATCTCCCTCATACGATTCAAAATGGGCTATTCTTTCTAAATATTTTGACCAATCAAAATTTTTCATTTTATAATTAAATGAATTGTGTTTCATAATATAATAGTCTTTTTCTTCAGAGCTACCTTTAATGTAGATATCACTGAGCAAATCATCTGGTAATTGCAAGTATGAAAAAACATTTTCTCCAACCATAATACTATTTTCAGAAGCCTTATTTTGGAGCTTAGATGACAAATCAGCATGTAAACTAGTCACAGTAACTTCATTAATATTATCAATGCCATATTTAGACCAAAGAACTTCATCATCATCCCCAAAATCTATACCAATTCTTATTTTTAATGATGATACACCTAAAACATTCTCAAAATATTTTTTCAAAATATTTTGATTCATGTATTGTATCACTGAAGCAGCATTTATAGCTTGAATTATTGCATCACTTTTTAAAAGTTTACTATGTCCAGTAAAAGCAAAAATTGCATCTCCTTGAAGTCGGTGGATATGACCACCAAAATATCTAATAATTTCAATTCCAGTTGAAAGAACAGCATTTTTTATTTTCTGAACAGTCTCTAAATCATATTTAAGTGCCAATCTAGTGGAACCTTTAATATCTAAAAAAATGGAGCAGATATACTGTGTCTTTGGAAGTAAACTTTCATCAATAAAATCTGGATGTGTTCCTATTTTCTCAGAAAATCTATTTGGTGGAAACTTAGCTATAGTAAGTGTTTCATTCTCTGGAACGATTATACTTTGAGAAGAATCCATATATCTACTATGAATTACAGATTTTTCTAATTTATTATCTAGGTTTTCTTTTCGTAAGTTTTTATAAAAAATTCTTTCAATATTATTATAATTATTATACAATTTAATTTTCATCCTTTCAGCTATACGAGCACATAGTTACAATAAAAAGCCTAATAAAGGCTTTTTATTATAAACACTCTAAATTTTAGTCAATTATCTCCAAAGGAGGTAAGCTTTCTACTAAATCCATTTATTGACTATAACATGATTAAACATTCCAACTAAATCTTTTTCTTGATAATACTGTTTGCTAAAGTAGTCACTCCTAGAATAGCTACGCTACCTAAAGCAGTTCCAACTAAATTTCTTTTTTCCTTTAAGCTACGACTATGTTCCATACAAAATAAAGATTTATCTGATGGAACTTCTTTGTTGCAATTTGGATACTTACAAGTCTTAATTTTCGATTCTTTCATTTTCAGTCACGTCTGTCCTTTCATTATTATAAGTTGCTATGAGCACTTCAATTTTTGTAGACAAATCATTAGTTAATTCCTGAATTCTTCCATCATCACCCACGTGAGCATTATCTAATAACCACGCAATAGTTCTTCCGCTTTCGTTTTCTTTCATTAACACTTGTTTAACAAACGAGTGATAGTTTGTCAGTGTTGCAAATAAAGATTGTTTTTCTCCCAAAGCTGTATACGCTATTAGGTTTAGTTGGACTGCAGAATTTAAATATCCTAAAGATGTTTGCAATAAATTATCAATTCTACGTGCATCTTTTGATTTTGTTTTTGAATCAATTAAAAGAGCTGCATCTTCGTGAATAGAAAGCATTAGCTTGCTAATTGTTTCATTAGCAATTTTGATAGAACTAATCAATAGCTCTCTTTTGTTCGATTCATTCTCTGAAGCTAATCCTTCAACAACTAATTGTCTGGATGAAAAAAATCCCGCATATCTATCATTATACTGACCTTTCTCTACCCTTTGTATAATTTGATTTAATCCCTCAATTTGCTCTGAAATTGATGCTAACTGACCTTGGATTGCTGATAACTCTGGTAGAACACCTAACTCTTTTACAATTTTCTTATCAAGAGTAACAAAACTTTTATTTTCCCCACTTAAATTATCCTTAATGACAGCATATGTTTCACCTGTTTTTTTTCTTACGCCAAATGACCATTCTCCAGAATCTATCTTTTCCTTTGCAAAATCAGGTATCCTAGCTACGTATTCTGTTTCTTTCTGATTAGACAAATTTTCAATCAAACTCATTTCTGAAATATTTGAAAATAAACTGTTTTTAATTTTTACCGCTATCGATTTTGAAGCTATTCTTTGCAATGGCAATAATGAATAAGATGTAAAATCATAATTGTATAAATTTTTATCGGTAACATTTACCAATAACGATGCGTCTTTAGGTAAACCAATTTCGAAATCTTTCATAATAACACCTACCTGATAATAAGTTGAATTACAAGCCACTAAGGTATTATTTAACAAGCTCCTTTAAATCTTGTTTCATCTTGGCAACTCTATTTTCATAAAACAATTCAAAATTTTCTATATCTAATTTGATATCTTCATCAATAAATAAAAATGAGTTATTCAAGTGATTGATTTCCATCCATTCTGACAAACTCTTATCTTTCTTCAAAATATTTTTTTCCTTATTTAATAATTGTAAATTTCCAATTTTATTCCAATTATTACCAATCCTCTCAATTTCTTCTTTACTAAAATGGTTTTCCATAAATGTTTTATTTTGAAATTTTGATTTTGGGTGAATATGGTCAATATCGAAATTTTGATTGAAATAATCTAAATCTGGATAGAATAAAGACAATACAAAAAATGCGTCATCAGAACCACATTGTACTTCAAATAAGCCTTCAATTATTGCATCATCAAAAGAATAATTTTTTGTAGGATTGCTTTTAGCACTATTGATTATTTCTTTTAAAGGAAAGACACCAGAGGAAGAGTCATCAATTATTTTACGAATTTCTCGAAGGATACTATCTGATTGCCCACCAAAAATACGTTTCAAAAACACTAATAATAACCATTTTTTCATGAGTTGAGAATTGGCGTTTTGCGTGTTGGAATCTAAGAATCTATTTTTTATAACTTCATCCTCAAGTTTGTTTTCATAGATATAATAAACAATTGGTATAGCAGCATTTTTAGCAGGAAACGTTCTGTTTTCAAAACCCAATCTATAGAACATCTCAAAAGCATTAAGAATTGATTTACGAATCCTTTCCCAATTAGTTTTAATTTTATTAATTACATCTTCATTAAAATTTTTCACTCTACTCTTTATGTCATCTGCATATAAAACTAACATATTTTTCAAAATGAAGTCTATTGTGATAGAAAAATCACCGAACTGGTTAACTTCTCTAATTAATTCCTCAAAATTTTCCCTCGCATCAGACCAATGAACTGTTAAAAAAGACATCAACAAATCTGAAAAAGTAAGTTTCGTCCCGCCATCATTAGTTCGAATAAAAATATCTAATACCTTATCAAGATTTTGTTCATCTTCCAAGTAATAATTTAAAACTTTTTCTTCGTTGATAGTCTCATATAACAGATTTAATATATCTTTGGAGTATTCATTATTTTCTAAACCCACTTTTTCTAAATAAGAACATCGATTTTTTTCATCTGACAAGCCTAAAATACTTCCTACTTCAAACCAATATTTTTCACCTAATTTATTTTCTTTCTCTACTTTATCTCTACGTAAAAATTTGAATTCATATTCTTTATCAATTTTTGTTTCTTGCTTATAGGTATTTTTTATATTTAAGTATAACTTCATTGGAGGAAAATTGTCTTCATTGTCCACCCATCGTTTGTGATTTAATTTAACTGCATAGCTTCCTTTTAGTCCAATATATAAGCTGTTCAACCTCTGTTGTCCATCAATTACTGCAAAAAAATTGTCTGTTCGTCCCATAGAATTATAATATTCATTCATTTCTCCAAAACGTTGTTTATATTTTCTCAAAAAAGAATAAAATCTATAATTATTTTTTATTTCATCTGAAGTAATTTGCCATAACATTAACGAATTTATAGGATACTTTCTCATGATACTATCAAACAATGATTCTATCTGCTCTGGGCTCCATACAAATTTTCTTTGGATAGCAGGTAATAGATAAATATTTTTGTCTATATTTTCAATAGCTTCTTTGATAGTAATTAACGGTTGAAATCCTCTTTCCACCATATCATATCTCCTTGCATAGTTGACTTATTTTTTAATCTGTGAGTGTATTTTTTGAATTATCACAATAATAAAGAACAATATTTTAGAGAATACGGTTCCATAATAAATAACAAGTAAAATTACTCTATTTTATATTCCGTTCTTCTAAATTTTCCAATCATACAATATTATCTCAAACTTATAAGAAAAATCAACTTAAAATAGATATAAAAAACTCGTATAATCCATACTTTTCTTACTATTAACTTAAATTAATATTCACAGAAGCCAGACCACACTTCCTCTCTTCTGAAAATATATTCAAAATCTCCAGAATCGATTGTATGCTGCCTGTATTACATTCTAAGCGTTTCTAAAATATTAAGTATTAATTTTTATCAAGAATAAATTTTAAAACCCCTGAAAAATAACACAGGCTATTTAAATTCCATACTACGTTATTTTTAACACTACATATCTAAACAAAATAAAAATATAACTTTACCTATATATTCTAGATATGAAGATAGTTCTAGTTGATTTCAAAAAAACAAATAATTCAACTAAAGCAACAATGAATTATCACTTTTTCGTTATATAAATATATCTAGAGCGTAAATTTTAGCTATTTTACTGAACCTAAATAGTGCTATTAAGTAAGCAAGATATCTCTTGCCGGCACTAAAAAATAAATACTGATATATCAATTTTTTACAGCCATTTTTATCACACAATTATCGATGTAAATAGTTTTTTTGCGTAAAGATATGCGTGAAAACAGGTAGATTACCTTAGATTTTATTGACTTTTATTATCCTACCATTTTTATCAGTGTTTCTAGAGATAAACTATAAAGATTTTCTTATCTCGCACTTTTTCTTTTTTTAAGTTACTATTATACTAACAAAAAAACAAATAGAGAGTTGGAACATATAATGAATACTCACAAGATGCAATTTGGATGGATTATCGAAGCTCCTAAGTATTTGTCGATACTAACAAATCAAGATGGATTAGTTGCTATTGTTTCTGAATATACTACTTTTGGCGACAATCAATCATTATTAATTACGTTGTCAGAAACATCTGCTAAAGTGGCAGTAACTCCTCATTATATTTCTTCTTTAACGATTTCAACAGATAAAAAGATTAAAATATCTACCTCGCCATTCTATGAACAACAAATAGTTGAAATTGAAAAAATGAATTCTGATGGTCAAATTATAGATTAAAACTTCTCAAATCTTATTGACTATTAAAAATCATATGAAATATCATAACTTATAATACTTACAGTTTACAGAGGGAGCGTCAATAATTTTGTGTAAATAAATT
>NZ_KV805543.1:0-32614 GCF_001811595.1 Enterococcus sp. HMSC078F03
AACACCTTAGAAGTTATTGAGATCGGAGCAACGCTTAGTGTTGGTTCTGTTCCCGCCGTTTATAAGGTTTTAAGCCTGGGACAAAAATCCAAAGTGATTTTTGTCCCAGGCTCTGTTTTTTTTATTCAATTTTTTCATGAAAAGTTGAACTCTCAAGAAAATATGATAACGATTTCTTTCGTGATATACTAATACTAACTTAAAAGAGAGGACGTCTGATCATGAAAATACTAACACCCGTTTATCAAATAAAATTTAAAAAAGTACCAAATCAATTACTGATTGATGAGCGTTTAATAAATGAATTGGGTACGTGGCTGAATCGTACAGGTCGAATTTGGGCCTGTCAATCATCAAAAGCGGCAAAGGAATTTAAAAATAAATTTTATGAAAGCACAGGCTTGACCGCAAATGAAGTGCATATTTCTGCCGAGACGGATGGCCTTTTTCGCTTAGCAGAAAATAAAGCGTCTGATTAAAGTGCAACATCTTTTCATAACAATTGTGATTGACAAGCCAACATAGGAAAGATACGATATGAGTAACTAAACAGCGGTTTAGAAAAAGTGAAGGGGGCGTTTATGTGTTAGAGGTAAAAGAGTTAGTCAAAACCTTTGGGGATTTTAAAGCAGTTGATCATGTATCCTTTACGATACCGGACGGGAAAATTTTAGGATTAATTGGCCAAAATGGTGCCGGGAAAACAACTACGTTTCGCTTGATTTTAAATTTTTTAACACAAGATAGCGGGTCGGTTTTATGGAATGGTCAACCATTAAACGAAAAAGAATACAATATTATTGGTTATTTACCAGAAGAACGGGGTTTATATCCTAAAATTACGATTGAAGACCAACTAATTTATTTCGCTTCATTGCGGGGGAAAACTAAAAAAGAAATTGAACCTAAAATTGACTTTTGGATGGAAAAATTTCAAGTTAAAGGCAAAAAAACGGATAAAGTTAAATCTTTATCAAAAGGCAATCAACAAAAAGTTCAATTGATTGCGACACTTATTCATGAACCGAAGTTAATTATTTTAGACGAGCCTTTTAGTGGCTTAGATCCAGTTAATGCAGAATTATTAAAAGACGGCATTATTGAATTGAAAAATCAAGGTTCTTGTGTCATTTTTTCCAGTCATAATATGGACAATGTGGAAAAAATCTGTGACCATTTAGTCATGTTAAAAAATGGACGCATGGTTTTAGATGGTCAGGTTCATGAAATTCGAGAACAATTTGGTCGAACAAAATTATTTTTAGAATCACCGTTATCTGTTGAGGAAGTTGCTGCTACAGCAGGTGTGAAAGAAGCACACTTGCGACAAGATGGCGTCTTAGAAGCGACATTAGAAAACGCTGAAGTGGGCAAAGTGTTGTTTGATAAAGCGACAGCCAACGGCTACATTCCAATGTTTAATCAACAACCACCAACATTGGAAGAAATTTTCAAAATGAAAGTAGGTGGGCAAGATGAGTAAATTTTGGATTATTGCGACTGATGTCTATAAGAAAAATGTGAAGTCGCTGTCTTTCTTAATCATGATTTTAGCGCCATTTCTTCTTGTAGGAATTGTTTACTTAGCGGGCTCTCTAGCTAGCGGTTTTTCAGGAGATACTACCATTGGTCTGGTTTCGGAAAATCAAGCGCTCGTTAAAGAGTTGACAAAGAATAAAACAGAGGACTTTTCTTTCAAAGCTGTTTCTTCTGAGAAAAAGGCCCAAGAACAATTAAAAGACGAGAAAATTGATGCCTATTTACTTTTGGACACTACAGATAATCAGATTTCTGGTCAGCTTTACTCTGAACGCTCTTTAGGAAATGCAACCGAGATGCTAATCCCTCAAATGTTAAACCAATTACAAACAATGGCGAATGCCAATCGTTTAAATTTAACAGCTGAGCAAGTTGCCATGTTGAATCAACAAGCAACATTTAAAAAAGCCAAAATTAGTTTTGATGAAAATGGCAAAATAAAAACAGGAGAAGATAACACAGGGATTCAAATGGCGTTAGCAATGGGGATAACAATTTTGTTATTTGTCTTCATCAGCAGTTATTCTTCAATTATTGCCCAAGAGATTGCTTCTGAAAAAGGCACTAGAATCATGGAAGTTATTCTCTCTAGTACAAAAGCGCAAACCCATTTTTATGGCAAATTAACTGGGGTTATTCTAGTAGCTTTAACACAAATTTTCATTTACGGAGTGGCGTTTGTTCTCGGCTATTCTCAATTGAAAAATCTTGATTTTATGAAAAGTCTATTAAGTGGTATTTCACCACAAAATATTTTTTCATCAACCTTTATTTTTACATTAGGCTTTTTCATTATTGGTATTCTCGTTTTTGCTGTTTTGGCAGCACTTTGTGGTTCTCTTGTTTCCAAACCAGAGGATACAGCAAAAGCAGTTCAGCCCATCATGTATATTGGTTTAATCGGTTATATGATCGGCATTACGTTTGGGACGAATGATCCACAAAATATCGTGGTGAAAGTGACTTCCTTTATTCCGCTGATTTCGTCATACATTATGCCAGTACGCTTGGCGACCGAAACGGCATCAACAATGGAAGCAATTGTCTCATTAGTGATTTTGGCAGTCTTTGGAATTATTTTAACAATCTTCTCTGCTCGTTTATACAAATCAAACGTTCTTGTATACAGCGAAGGCGGCATGATTCAATCCTTAAAACAGTCAATTTCTATTTTAAAAAATGAACAAAAGCATAAATAATTTTTGTTTAACTCTAAAAGGACCCGGTAAATCAGTCAAAGTGACTGATCTGCCGGTTTTTTTTAGGCACCGTTCGTCGTTCAACTAGACGAACGGTTAATTTTTTTTCAGGAATATTCGTCTGATTTAATTGGTTGTATAGGTAAATAAATGAGTTTTCGGCTTGATACTGAATGGCATAATCAACAGTTGTAATATGCATCAACTCACTGACATAACTATTATCAAAGCCAATGACAGCGACATCGCGAGGAACGGCATAATTTAGATTTTCAAGTTCTGAAATAAACTCAGCTGCTACGTGATCATTATAAAAGGCCAAAGCTTCTGGCTTGTCGGTTAATTGTTGCCAGTAATGGGCAATTTTGCGACCAGAATGGTTAGTATACTGATCATTAATCAGCCACTCAGCTTGCCAAGGTGCCTGAGTGTTTTCATAAAAATCTTTCATTGCACGTTTTCGTGCGTGCGTGTTTAAGTTTTCGGGATTACCGAGGACATGACCGATTTTTTGGTATCCTTGTTGTTGTAAATATTCTAAGGAACGATAATAACCAGAGTAATGATCAATGTAGGAAGAGTATATATTAGGTGAATCGATACGATGCCAGGTTGCTAAAGGACCATACGCGCTGTATGGCTCAATCACCGACCATTCATTTGTTCGTGTCAATAAAAACAAGCCATCTAATTGTTTGTATTTTAATTGGTTCAAGGCATCAATTTCTTTCTGCTGATCGCCATCTGTAAAAAATAAGGTTACGGAATAATTGTATTTTTTGGCAATTGAAATAAAGCGATTCAAGAAAATGCCTAAGGAACCTAAATAGCTAGGGGCTAAAAAGCCAATAGTTTTTGTGGCACCTGCTCGTAAATTCCGCGCCACATAATTCGGGGTATAATTTAATTCTTTCATTGCTTTGAGAATTTTTTCTTGACTATCGGCACTCACATATCCTTTTCCAGAAATTAAGCGAGAAACAGTCGATTTCGAGACACCGGCAACTTTTGCTACATCAATGATAGACGTCATTTTTTACCTCCAAAGTGGAATGTATTCTTATAAGAAGTATAGCATACATTTTTTTGAAAATAGTGCTTGACATGGGAACATTCCCATAATTTATCCTAAAGATGTAAACGATAACAATTTAATCAAGGAGGAAGAAGACGGATGACAAGAGGAGCATTAAAAATTGCAACAATTGGTGGCGGTTCTAGTTATACACCTGAATTAATTGAAGGATATATTAAAAGAAAAGATGAACTGCCAATTAAGGAAATTTGGTTAGTCGATATTGAAGCTGGTAAAGAAAAATTGGAAATCGTTGGGGCAATGGCGAAGCGCATGATTAAAGCTGCTGGTTTAGATTGGGAAGTTCATTTAACATTGGACCGTGAAGCAGCCTTAGAAGGGGCGGATTTTGTTTCAACACAGTTTCGTGTAGGATTATTAGATGCTCGCATTAAAGATGAACGGATTCCTTTGTCCCATGGAGTATTAGGCCAAGAAACAAATGGCGCGGGAGGAATGTTTAAAGCATTTCGAACGATTCCTGTCATTTTAGCTATTATTGACGATATGAAACGTCTTTGCCCAGATGCTTGGTTAGTGAATTTTACCAATCCAGCTGGAATGGTTACGGAAGCCGCAATTAAACATGGCGGTTGGAAAAAAACAGTTGGCTTATGTAATGTGCCGATTGGTCATAGAAAACAAGCGGCCGAAATGCTGGGAATTCCAGAAGAAGACTTATTCTTTAAATTTGCTGGAATTAATCATTTCCATTGGCACCGCGTTTGGGACAAAGAAGGACAAGAGCGAACACAAGAACTCATTGATTTAATTTACGGACCTAAGCAAGAGCAAGAAAGTCATTTGAAAAATATTTTTGATGCGCCGTTCCATTATGAACAGTTAAAAGATTTAGGAATGTTACCATGTGGTTATCATCGCTATTATTATATTGAAGATGAGATGTTGAAGCATTCCATCGAAGAGTATGAACGGGGCGAAACAAGAGCACAAGTGGTTAAAGAAACGGAAGGTCGTCTGTTTGAATTGTATAAAGATCCCAAACTAGATTACAAACCAAAAGAATTAGAAGAACGGGGCGGCACACACTATAGCGATGCAGCTTGTGAAATGATCGCATCAATTTATAATGATAAACGAACGGATATGGTTGTTTCTACTGAAAATAATGGGACAATTACTGATTTACCGTATGATTGTGTTGTAGAAGTATCTGGACCTGTAACAGCACATGGCCATGAACCTTACAACTGGGGGGCCTTTCCGCCAGCAGCACGAGGAATTATTCAAAATATGAAAGCTATGGAAGAAACGGTTATTCGAGCAGCCATCAATGGTGATTACGGCGCAGCATTGCATGCTTTCACTATTAATCCATTAGTTCCTGGCGGCGTCATGGCGAAGACCTTGTTGGACGAATTATTAATTGCCCACAAAGCACATTTACCGAATTTTGCAGATGCGATTAATAAAATTGAAGAAACACAACCAGAAACAGTCACATATGTGGCCGAATTAATGAAAAGTAATTAAAAAATATCGCACGCTAAAGATTCGTTTAGTGTGCGATACTTTTTTTAGAATAGGAAGCAAAGGGTTCCGTTTTTTTCTTGACAGTAAAATGATAGGTTTGTTGTCGGAACAGCCACTGAATACCAGAGTAAATTAAAATTTCAGCAATAATAAATGTCGAAAGTTTCTGTGCGGAAAGGAATAATAGCGTTAAAATTAAAAATAAGACGACACAGGTATAAAAAACGTGTTGCAATTTTTTAGAATTGATAATCGTGATTTCTTTGGTATCTTCAGTAACTTCAATGCGCCGATAAAATTGGAACCAGCCTTCATAGAACGTTAAAACATCCCCAGGATCAGCCTCAATTTCAATAGGTACATTAGTAAAAAGTTTCCCTTGATGCACACCATTTTTATAAAATGTAAAATAGCGTAACGCGCCCCAAGCTGATGTTTTTCGTGTCAATGTAATCTTCATGGTTTTCACCTCCGTCTTTATTTTGCCATAGTTTCGGTAAAATTGTATCCTACTAAAGTCCGATTCTCTGATTTTAGGGTCAGAATTGACAAAAGGAAGCAGAGGTGTTAATGTGGGAGTAATTAAACGAGGAGGTATAATTGTATGTTGGCATCTATCAGAATTTGGATTGACTTTTTGACAAAATAAATTGAATAAATCTTATCAAAAAGTCTGAAATTAAAATTCATGGGTGACGTGTGTACTTTTATACGAAACTACAAGGATAGCGATTAGGCTGTCCTTTTTTGCGTACCCAAGATTCTTTCGTTTCAGAAATGAAAGAAGAGGGCGAAATGAAAAAATTAAGTATTCATCTGAAAGAAGTAAGTATTCACTTTTCGGGAAAACCAATTCTAGAAATTGATGAATTATTTGTATATGAAAATGAAAAAATTGGGATTATTGGTAAAAACGGCGCAGGAAAATCAACACTGCTCAATTTAATTATGGGTAAGATTCAATCAGATAAAGGAAAAGTTCAAAGATTGAACGACTTTCATTACTTGGCACAAGTAGCTGAAGAAATAACGAATGAATCAGAGAAAACTGACAAAAACTGTTTGCTAAATCAGAAAAATCAAAAACTAAGTGGTGGCGAAAAAGTCCAAAAACGCTTAGCAACATTATTTTCAGAGTATCCAACCGGGGTTATTTTAGATGAACCAACCACACATTTAGATAAAGAACATCGTCAGTTGTTAGTGGCAGATTTAACGTATTATTATGGGACCGTTTTGTTTGTTAGTCATGATCGCTTTTTCTTGAATCAATTAGCAGAGAAAATTTGGGAAGTTTCGGATGGACATGTCAAAGAATATTTAGGGAACTACGATGCGTATTGTCGTCAAAAAGAATTGGAACAGCAAACACAATATAATGTCTATCATCAGTATCAAAAGGAAAAGAAAAAATTACAGGAATCTTACGCAAAGAAACAAGCACAAGCGCAAAAATCTAGTCATGTTTCAAAAAAACAAAAACAAAAGCAAATTCAACCTAGTCGTTTAGCTGGTTCTAAACAAAAAGATACCGTACAGAAAGCACTCCAAAAACAAGCGAAAGCGATTAATGCCAGAATTGACAGATTACCCGATGTTGCGCAAGCAAAACAAGAGCGAAAAATTATTTTTCCTACTAATAATCAGTTCTCTTTATACAATCCATATCCAATTAGAATTGAAAATTTAACTTTCGCTTATGAGAATCGAACAATTCTTAACCAAGTGAACGTTCAAATTCCTTTAAACGAAAAAATAGCACTTTGTGGAAAAAATGGTGCTGGGAAGAGTACCTTCCTTCAACAAATTGAAGCCCGTCACCCGGCCATTTACTTTTCTCCCAAAGTCCGGTTAGGAACGTATCATCAATTAGATTATCGATTAAAAAATGATGAACCACTGTTGACTTATTTATTGAAGCGGACAAATTATTCTGAAAAGATTGTGCGTTCACTTTTATATCGTCTAGGTTTTCAACAAGAAAATTTACAGACAAAGATATCTTCTCTAAGTGGTGGCGAAGCCATAAAAATTACTTTGGCTCAATTATTTATAGAACCAAATAATATCATCTTATTGGATGAACCCACCAATTTTCTTGATTTAGAGACAATCCAAGCACTTGAAGAATTTATAAGTGCCTATCAAGGAACAGTAATTTTCACCTCGCATGATGAAACGTTTGTGGAAAAAGTAGCCACCCGCACTATTTATTTAGAAAACGGGAAAATTATTGATAAATAAAAAAAGCAAACAAAAAGTCGCTATTTTAGCGACTTTTTGTTTAGACTTCTTCAATTGGTAAATAGGTGTATTCTGCAATTTCTGCGGCATGGGAGCCAGCAACATGTCCAGTGACAAATGCAGCTGTAACATTGTAGCCTCCAGTATAGCCATTAATATCTAAAAGTTCACCAGCAAAAAATAAACCATTGACTAATTTGCTCTCCATTGTTTTAGGGGTCACTTCTTTGAGGGAAATCCCACCGCCTGTGACAAAAGATTTTTCCAAGGGCAATGTTTTCGTAACAGTGAACTGAAAGTCTTTCAGTAGTTCCACAAAGGAAAGACGTTGCTTTTCTGTCAGTTGTTTGGCAGGCACTTCTTCAATTGCTAGTTTCTCTAGATAAAAAGTAAGCAGACGTTCTGGTATTAAAGAATGAAAGGCATTTTTTGCCACTTTATTTGGCTGTTCCTCAATCATGTAATCAACATTTTTCAGCACTTCTTCAAAAGATTTTGTCGGAAACACATCCAAGGCTACCGTGACAGGTTGATTGCCGTTGCGAGTTAATTCTTGGTTAATAAAACTAGAACAGCGGAGCGCGGCAGGTCCTGAAATGCCAAAATGTGTAAACAGCATATCCATTTGATGATTAACTAAAGGTTTTCCTTTTTGGTTCAAAACAGTTAAATTAATATCTTGTAAAGAGAGACCTTGCAACGTTTTATCAAGGATAAAAGGTTCTTCAGAAATAATAGGCGATTCGGTAGGGTAGAGAGGGCTGATGGTATGCCCCATTTTTTTGGCTAGTTTATAGCCATCACCAGTTGCTCCTGTGGAAGGATAAGTGCGGCCGCCAGTTGTTAATACAACACACGGTGCATAAATTTTTTCCAGTTCGGTTTCAACGCCAATTATTTGATCGTCTTTTCGTAGTAATTTTGTGACCTGTGTTTTTGTAAAAACAGTGACTCCTAATTCGTTAATGCGGTTAAATAGCGCATCAACAATTGACTTCGATTTATCTGTAACAGGGAACATGCGTCCGTGATCTTCTTCTTTTAAGTGAATACCATTGGATTCAAAAAAGTTCATGATATCATAGTTATCAAATTGTGAAAATGCGCTGTATAAAAATTTTCCATTCCCAGGAATAAATGAAATGATTTCTTCTGCGGGCCGATTATTGGTTACATTACAGCGGCCGCCACCAGTCATTAATAATTTTTTCCCAACACGGCGATTTTTTTCAATCAATAATACTTGAGCGCCTGCTTCTGCGGCCGCAATCGTGGCCATCATACCACTCGTCCCAGCGCCGACAATAATTACATCAAATTTCTTCATAGTTCTCCTCCAATTCAATAGGTAGTGTACCATAATTACGGGATTTTTTCTGGATTTAAGGAAAAAATAAACGTTTGACTATGGTAATTTTTGAATTTTCAGTTAAAATAAACCTATAACAATGAGAGGATGATTAAATGGACGCAAAACAATATGTTAAAAATATTCAAGAAAAGATTCACCAATTAGACCAAGGTCAAACAGAATATTTACAAGCAGTCGATGAGTTTTTACCAACCGTAGAAGGTTTTTTAGAAAAAAATCCTCAATACATTGAAGCAAATGTTTTAGGTGTCTTGATTGAACCTGAACGTATTTTTCAATTTCGTGTGCCGTGGCAAGATGACCAGGGCAACTGGCATGTGAACAGAGGCTATCGTGTTCAATATAATTCAGCGATTGGACCATACAAAGGTGGTTTGCGGTTTCATCCAAGTGTGAATTTAAGTGTGATGAAGTTTTTGGCCTTTGAACAAATTTTTAAAAATAGTTTAACTGGTTTGCCAATCGGTGGCGGCAAAGGCGGTAGTGATTTTGATCCAAAAGGTAAGTCAGATGCTGAAGTGATGCGCTTTTGTCAAAGTTTCATGACCGAACTTCAAAAACATATTGGTCCAAGTACAGATGTTCCAGCAGGCGATATTGGCGTAGGCGCTCGTGAAATTGGTTATTTGTTTGGCATGTATAAACGCTTGCGCAACTATGATGCAGGAGTGTTGACTGGAAAACCTTTAGGATACTGGGGAAGCCAAGCAAGAACAGAAGCGACGGGTTATGGAACGGTTTATTTTGTTAAACATTTATTAGCAGATAAAAACGATACGTTTGAAGGCAAAAAAGTCGCTGTTTCTGGTAGTGGGAATGTCGCAATTTATGCCATGGAAAAAGCAACTGAGCTAGGCGCCACAGTAATCACATGTTCCGATTCGTCTGGTTTTGTTTATGATCCAGAAGGAATTGATGTGGCGTTAGTAAAAGAACTAAAAGAAAAAAATCGTGAACGCATTTCAAAATATGTTGAAACACGTAAAGGCGCAACTTATTATGACAAAGAATCTGTTTGGGATTTCGAAACAGCGTATGACATTGCGTTACCATGTGCAACACAAAATGAAATCAACGAAAAGCAAGCTGCTATTTTAGTGAAAAACGGAGTGAAAGTCGTGGCAGAAGGCGCAAATATGCCTTGTACACTAGAAGCAGTCGCCGTTTTTGCTAAATCAGCTGTAATTTATTGTCCAGGCAAAGCCGCTAATGCAGGTGGTGTTGCGGTTTCTGCATTAGAGATGAGCCAAAATGCTGAACGTTTAGCTTGGTCCTTTGAAAAAGTTGATGGTATGCTAGATCAAATTATGCAAAATATTTATGAGACTTGTCGTGATACAGCTAACGAATATCAGGCACGAGATAACTTTGTTTTAGGTGCGAATATTGCTGGCTTCGAAAAAGTAGCGGCAGCGATGCTAAGTCAAGGACTCGTTTAATAACAAAAAATGCTAGGAAATCCTAGCATTTTTTATTGGTTTGTTTGATTAAGAGAATAAATATCTCTAATTAAATAGTTAAAATTAAACAATTGGTCTATCCAAAAGAATTTGCTTGAAAAAATGTCTAAAAACACGTAAAGTATACATGTAGTAAGTTTACTTTCGAGGAGGAAAAGGAATGTCACACATTCAATTAGATTATTCCAAATTAGCACCATTTGTTGCTGACCATGAATTGGAATACATGCAAACACAAGTCACTGCAGTGGACAAAGCATTACGTGAAGGTACAGGAGCTGGTAATGATTTTACTGGCTGGATTGATTTACCAGAAAACTATGACAAAGAAGAATTCGCACGCATTAAAAAAGCAGCAGCAAAAATTCAATCTGACTCTGAGGTATTAGTAGTCATTGGTATCGGTGGTTCATATTTAGGTGCCCGTGCAGCAATTGAATTTTTGACACATTCATTTAATAATCTATTATCAAAAGAAGAACGGAAAGCGCCACAAATCTTCTTTGCTGGAAATAGCATCAGCTCAACTTATTTAGCTGATTTAATCAATGTGATTGGTGATCGTGATTTTTCTGTCAACGTTATTTCAAAATCTGGAACTACGACAGAACCAGCGATTGCTTTCCGCGTCTTTAAAGAGTTATTAATTAATAAATATGGCAAAGAAGAAGCCAATAAACGTATTTATGCGACAACTGACCGTGCTAAAGGAGCAGTAAAAGTTGAAGCTGATGCGGAAGGTTGGGAAACATTTGTGATTCCTGATGATGTGGGCGGCCGTTTCACTGTTTTAACGCCAGTAGGTCTTTTACCAATCGCTGTTAGCGGCGCGGATATTGATCGTTTAATGGAAGGTGCAAATGATGCACGTAAAGAATACGGCGCAACGAGCGACTTAAAAGAAAACCAATCCTATCAATATGCTGCGTTACGTAATATTTTATATCGTAAAGGCAAAACAACTGAAATGTTAATTAACTATGAGCCTGGCATGCACTATTTCTCTGAATGGTGGAAACAATTATACGGTGAATCAGAAGGTAAAGATGGCAAAGGTATTTTCCCAGCAGCCGCAGACTTTTCAACTGACTTACATTCTATGGGTCAATATGTTCAAGAAGGCATGCGTAACTTATTTGAAACAGTGGTTAAAATTGAAAATCCACGCCATAGCATTTCAATTCCAGAACAAAATGAAGATCTAGATGGCCTAGGCTATTTACAAGGAAAAGAAATCGACTTCGTCAATACAAAAGCGTTCGAAGGTACGTTGCTTGCTCACACAGATGGTGGTGTGCCAAACATGATCGTTAAAGTGCCAACAATGGATGCTTATTCATTAGGTTATGTTATGTACTTCTTCGAAATTGCGGTGGGCATCTCAGGTTACTTAAATGGGGTTAATCCATTTGACCAACCAGGTGTTGAAGCTTACAAACGCAACATGTTCGCTTTATTAGGTAAACCAGGATTTGAAGAATTAGCAAAAGATTTAAATGCACGTCTATAATTTGTAAATAACAGAAGAAAAGAGCCAGGAACACTTACGTTTCTGGCTCTTTTCTTCTGTTTAAATTATTTTTCCAATGGTTCGTTCCATTTTTTAGGACTCCAAATGGTTCCTTCCAATGCAACTTGAAGACTTTCATTATCATCTTCTAATTGTTCAATATATTTGATGGTTTCCTCGATAATAAAAGAATTGGGTTCTTCGCTGATTGACTGAAGTTGTTCTGCTAACCATGTATTTCTCATTTTTCTTCACCTCAAAATGTAGTCTATCATAGGTGAGCTTTTTAGTAATGAAACTTGCTTATTGGTTTTTCTTTAAAATAGCATAAATTCGTTCAATATCCGCTTGGGTACCTCTTAATTCATAGTCAGCTAAGAAGGGAAAGTTAAATTGTTCCGCATACTGTTTAGCTGTCAGGCAGTATTGGTGGTTAAAGTTTTTATTGCCGCTGCCCACCACGCCAGAGCAATAACGATAATTATTTTCAAAAGCAAGATATTCTCGCATGACTTCTGTTAAAATTTCGGTATTGCCGTTGTTGATGCCATCGCCACCATCTAAATAGGTAGGCACAAAAGTAAAAAATGGTTCTGTTTCTACTTCTAACGGAGAATTTTCCGAAATTTCTTTGAAAGTAATCGTAGGATTTTTTTCATTTTGCTGATGTTGCTCTTCGGCATAAGCTGTTAAACGTTGAACAAATGAGCGTGTATTACCAGAGATTGAAATATATCGTATATTCATCAGAGATCCCTCCAAATAAATTTAATTGTTTACGTAAGTATAGCACATCTATGTGAAAAAAATTCAAGATCAATAATTATAAAGCGAAAAAAATAATGCCTTTTTATTACCTATTGTAAAAGTGAAAATTTGTTATTTTAATTCATTTGGGTAAGTATTGAATTTTGCGAAAAACTTTGCTAAGATGGTAGAGTATTGAATAAAGAATGGTTGGGCGAAAGCTTCAAGGATTCAGTTCTTCAAGGGGTGAGAAGAACAATTTTTGAGTTTGCGCCTTTTTGCATACCTAAAACAAAAGGGCTGAGCGTATCTCTATTTCGCTAGTCCTTTTTCTTATATGCTAAAGGTGTAAGAACTAAGGAGGTGGAGACAATGGTACAAGAAGTACTAGAGCAAATCAAGGCAGCGGAGGATGCGGTGGAAGAGCATCGGCAACAAGCTAAGATGAATTGTCGTTTATATGAAGAGCAGAAGCAAGAACGTTTAGCTGAACTACGTCAAGAGAGTGAAGAAGCTGTTGAAAAAGTGCTGACGGATTCACTAGCAACGCAAGAAAAGATGTTACAACTTGAAAAAGAACAACTTTTAGATGAAACAAAGCGCACTGAGCAAGCGCTTCACGAACGTTATGAAGCGAACAAAGAACAAGTCATTGATTCAATTATTGAGAGGGTGAAAGACGTTTATGGCAGTTAGTAAAATGGAAAAAATGACAATAATTGCCGCTGCCGAAAAAGAAGCAGCAATTCTACAAGCCATTCAAGGCTTGCAAATTGTCGAAGTAAAACGGATTTTTCATTCGCCTGAAGAAGAACAAGCCTTAAAGAGTCAATATTCTTTTTTACAAGCAGAACAGTCAACTGAACAGCTACGTAAATATGAAACGATGCTACAACAATTGCAAGAGCTTCTTTTATTTTTGACACGCTCTTCAGGAAAAGGGTTAAAGATAAAAAGAAAAGTCTATACCTTAGAAGAGTTGGAACAAACCTTTGATGAAAAAACATTACAAAGCTATTTGACGGAATTAAAGAATATTCAAGAATCTTTGAAACAAATTCAAACAGATCGTCAAGGATTAGAAGCTGAAGAAGAATTATTAGGCCGCTGGCAATATCTGGATATTTTACCGCATAAACAGCAGTTAAAAAGTAGTTATGTCGTTCATGGTTCGATAAATCTAGCCAATAAAGCCAGTTTCTTGAGCACTTTGTCTCAATGGCCAACGGTTTATTTTGAAGAAATTTATCAAAGTATGCATCATAGTTATTTTACACTCGTTTACCTGAAGGAACATCAGCAGAGTGTAACCGAGTTATTAAACCAATATAGTTTTGAACCACTCCAATACCGTTATGATGTTCCGCCTAAAGAGGCATATCAACAAGTCAAAGAACAATATGAAATTTTACAAAAAGAAGAAAAAACCTTAAAGCAACAACTGGCTTCTTATCATGATTTCTATGAAACGTTTTGCTTGGCTGAAGAAGTCTTATTGGCGGTTATCCAAAGAGAACAAGCACGTCAACATTTGTTAAATGCTTCGTCATTTTTCATCTTGCAAACGTGGATTCCAGTCGAAGAAAAAGCTGAGATTTTGACAGCGATTGAAGAAAAAGTTCCTAAGGACGAAATAGCTCTTACTTTTGAAAATCCTACGAAGGCGGAAATTGAGACAGATATACCGGTTAAACTAGCGAATAATAAATTGGTGCAGCCGTTTGAAATGTTAACAGAGATGTATAGCTTACCAAAATATGAAGAAGTTGATCCGACACCTGCGATGATGCCGTTTTATCTAGTCTTTTTTGGTATGATGGTAGCGGATATTGGCTATGGCTTACTGATGCTACTCTTGTCTATTATTGCGTTGAAAGCATTTGTTTTACCGAGAGGCATGAAACGTTTTGCCGACTTTTTCTTGATTTTATCATTTCCAACAATTATTTGGGGTTTCATTTACGGTTCGTTTTTCGGTGCAGCATTACCGCCAACAATATTTGGAATCAAATCACCATTTCCGATTTTATCAACGACCGAAGATGTAAATACGATTCTTATTTTATCGGTTATTTTTGGGTTTATCCAATTGGTTGTCGGTTTAATGATTAATGGGATTCAGTTATCAAAACAAAAGCGCTATTTAGATAGTATTAACGAAAGTTACGCTTGGTTAGGGATTTTGTTTGGTTTAGCATTGTTAGTCGTTGGTAAATTAGTGGTTAAAAATGAAGGCTTATTTACAGCAGGTGCGATTTTAGCTAGTCTTTCTGCCATTGCAATTATTGTGATTCCAATGATTCAATCGAAGGCCAAATTAAAAGGCTTAGCCAAAGGACTGTATGGACTATACGGTGTGACAGGTTATGTCGGTGACCTAGTTAGTTATACACGTTTGATGGCGTTAGGAATTGCTGGGGGAAGTATTGCTTCAGCGTTTAATATGCTCGTTGAGTTCATGCCGCCAGTTGCCCGTTTTAGCGTGGGGATCTTGCTGTTAATTGTTTTACATGCGTTAAACATATTCTTATCGTTATTAGGTGCGTATGTTCATGGCGCACGTTTGCAATATGTTGAGTTCTTTGGAAAATTTTACACAGGCGGTGGCCGGGCGTTTAATCCGCTAAAAACAAAAGAAAAGTATGTCAATGTTGAGAAAAAATAGAAAATTATTTATTGGAGGAAAATAGAGATGATGGATTACTTAATTAATAATAATGGTGGAATTGTTTTTGCAGTATTAGGAATGGCGATGGCGACAATTTTTGCTGGGATTGGATCAGCCAAAGGGGTTGGCTTTACTGGGGAAGCAGCAGCAGCTTTAACGACGGAGCAGCCAGAAAAATTTGGTCAAGCGTTAATTTTACAGTTATTACCAGGTACACAAGGACTATACGGTTTCGTTATTGCTTTCTTAATTTATATTAACTTAGGAAACGATATGAGTATGGTTCAAGGATTGAACTATTTTGTAGCAGCTTTACCAATTGCCTTTGCTGGATTGTTCTCTGGGATTGCCCAAGGTCGTGTAGCCGCTGCGGGGATCCAAATTTTAGCGAAGAAACCAGAACATGCAACAAAAGGAATTATCTATGCTGCCATGGTTGAAACTTATGCCATCTTAGGGTTCGTAATTTCCTTCTTACTTGTATTGAACGTCAAATAATTGAGGAGGCAGATGGATGGATGCCATTGAAAAAATCATCAGTGAAATTAAGCAGCAAGGAAAGCAAGAAGTCGAAGCCTATGTCACCAGTGAACAAACGCGCATCGATCAAGAATTCCAAGCAGCACAACAAGAAATTTTGCTGAAGCAAGAACATGAAATAGAAAAACGACAACAACAATTATTAAAAGAATTTAAACAACGCCAACAACGGCAAACACTAGAAATTCGTCAGGATGCATTAAATAAAAAACAAGCATATCTTAACCAATTATTTGACGAAGTGGTCTTAAAGATGAGTGAATGGTCAGCGGAAGAATTTCAACAATTTATGAAAGCACAATTAGGCTCACTTGAATTAACAGGAAAAGCAACCATTCTTTTAGGCGAGTATTCTCAAACGAAAGTGACGCAAGAATGGCTGACCGCTCTTTCTGATGCTACTGTTCAATGGGAGCTTTCAGAGGAAGTTGTTCCAAAAGAAAGTGGCTTTATCGTTGCAAAAGACGGTTTGGATTATAATTTTCTCTTTTCAGCATTAGTTGAAGAGATTCAAAAAACAGAAGGCTTTAAAGTAGCAGAAAAACTTTTCAGTTAAGAAGGGAGGACGTAGAATGAGAAAACCAACGTATCATCAAATTAATCCGCTGATTCGTTTAAAAGAAACGGAGCTGCTTTCTGAGCAACAGTTTCAACAACTTTTAGAAGCGGAAACAGTTGAAGACGTTAAAAATATGTTAAAAAGTACGGTTTATCAACCTTATTTAACCGAAACTTTTGAAGAAAAATTTGACTACCATTCTTCTGAAGCGCTGGGAAATCTTTATCGCTGGTTATATGAAATGGCTCCAGAACCAGCTGTAGTAACGTTGTATACGATGCGTTTTACCTTCCATAACTTGAAAATTTTGACGAAAGCTGAGCAAACAGGTAAAGATTTTGATTATCTTTATTTAGAGGATGGTCGTTATTCTCTAAACACAGTCAAAAGTGCCATTCATACAAAAAACTCTTCCGAACTTGAGCCAGCATTATTAGAAGTGATCCGTGATGTTTTTGCTTATCTGGAAGAAGGCGGTTTGCCGCAAGCAATTGATATCCTTTATGATCGAGCATTTTTACAGCAACAGCGAAAATTAGCGGATGAATTGGGCTATGAAGAGTTAACGAAGGAAGTCATCGCTTTTATTGATTTAACCAATCTATCAACGATGGCTAGAGGGATTGTTCAACATCAAAACAGTAACTTTTTATCAACCGTGCTTTCTAGCGCTGGCAGTCTCTCAAAGAAAGAGCTGTTGACCTATGCGGAAAAGTCACTTGTAGAATTTACAGCATTTGTCAGAACAACGAATTACGGACAACTATTAGAAAAGATTATCAATAAAGAAACCAATGAATTAAATTTATTGGCTTTTGAAAAACTCAAAGATGATTACCTGACCTCAATGTATGAAAACGGTCGGACGGTTGCTTTTGGGCCGCTCCCATTACTAGCCTTTTTGAATGCGAAAGAAGTTGAATGGAAAAATTTGCGTTTAATTTTGGTCGGAAAACATAGTGGGTTTTCAAATGAAAAAATTCGAGAAAGGATGCGAAAAGTCAATGGGGTATAAAATTGGTGTCATTGGAGACAAAAATTCAATCTTACCATTTAAACTGTTTGGCTTTGAGGTCCATCATGCCATTTCAGAAATGCAAGTTAGAGAAGCCATTGAAACTATGGCAAAAAATAAGTTTGGGGTCATTTTCATAACGGAAGAAGCCTCTACTTTAGCAGAAGAAACGATTGAACGATACAAAGAACAAGTGACACCAGCGATTATTTTAATCCCAAGTCATAATGGTACAATCGGAATCGGTTTAAGTGAGATTGAAAAAAATGTTGAAAAAGCAATTGGACAAAATATTTTATAATGCAAAGGAGAATGAGCGTGCAAATTGGAAAAATTGTCAAAGTTTCAGGTCCTTTGATTTTAGCTGAAAACATGTCAGATGCTAGTATCCAAGACATTTGTCATGTAGGAGATTTAGGCGTTATCGGAGAGATTATTGAAATGCGAGGCGACGTCGCTTCGATTCAAGTATATGAAGAAACAACAGGCATTGGACCAGGAGAACCAGTTATTTCAACAGGAGAACCATTATCTGTTGAATTAGCCCCAGGTTTAATTGCCGAAATGTTTGATGGTATTCAACGACCATTGGATACATTTCAAGAAGTAACCCACAGTAACTTTTTAGGCCGTGGCGTTAAAATTGATGCGTTAGATCGTGAGAAAAAATGGACGTTTGAACCAACTGTGGCAGTTGGTGAAGAAGTGTCGGCAGGTGACATCGTCGGTGTGGTTCAAGAAACACCGATTATTCAACATAAAATTATGGTGCCTTTCGGCGTTTCAGGAACGATTGCCGAAATTAAAGCAGGTGACTTTGCCATTGATGAAACAGTTTACTCAGTGAAAACGGCTAAAGGAACGGAAAGTTTTAGCATGATGCAAAAATGGCCCGTTCGGCGGGGACGTCCCATTTTAGAAAAACTAAGTCCCAAAGTACCGATGGTGACCGGACAACGCGTAATTGATACCTTTTTCCCAATTACGAAAGGCGGAGCGGCAGCAGTTCCAGGACCATTTGGCGCAGGAAAAACAGTCGTTCAGCACCAAATTGCCAAGTGGGCCGATGTCGACTTAGTCGTTTACGTTGGTTGTGGGGAACGCGGGAATGAAATGACAGATGTTTTAAATGAATTTCCAGAATTAATTGATCCAACAACTGGTGAGTCTTTGATGAATCGGACGATTTTAATTGCGAATACGTCAAATATGCCGGTAGCGGCACGGGAAGCCTCGATTTATACAGGGATTACCATTGCAGAATATTTCCGTGATATGGGTTACTCAGTCGCAATTATGGCGGATTCTACTTCTCGTTGGGCAGAAGCGTTACGAGAAATGAGTGGCCGGTTAGAAGAAATGCCTGGTGATGAAGGCTATCCAGCCTATTTAGGTAGTCGCTTAGCTGAATATTATGAACGAGCAGGACAAGTCATCGCGTTAGGAAAAGATCATCGTGAAGGAAGCATTACGGCGATTAGTGCGGTTTCGCCATCTGGTGGGGACATATCAGAACCTGTCACACAAAATACGTTACGCGTTGTTAAAGTATTCTGGGGCTTAGATTCTCAATTAGCACAAAAACGTCATTTTCCTTCTATTAACTGGTTGCAAAGTTATTCTCTTTACTCCACAGAAGTAGGGCAATATTTAGACTTGGAATTGCAAGGAAACTGGGCCGCTATGGTAGCTGAAGGGATGCGGATTTTACAAGAGGAATCTCAACTGGAAGAAATTGTTCGTTTGGTTGGGATTGATTCCTTGTCGGATAAAGACCGTTTAACGTTGGAAACAGCCAAATCATTACGGGAAGACTATTTGCAACAAAATGCTTTTGATGACGTGGATACGTTCACTTCTCGAACCAAACAAGCGAAAATGTTGCAATTGATTCTAACTTTTGGTGAAGAAGGTCAAAAAGCCTTAAGTTTAGGCACTTATTTCTCTGAGTTAATGGCGGGAACAGTTGAAATCCGTGATCGCATTGCTCGTAGCAAGTATTTACCAGAAGAAGAATTAGAAAAATTGGATCGTTTACAAGCAGAAATTAAAACAACGATAAAAGAAATCATTGCTGAAGGAGGAATGACGAATGATTAAAGAATATCGCACAATCAATGAAGTCGTTGGTCCTCTGATGATTGTTGAAAAAGTGGCAGGCGTAAAGTACGAAGAATTAATTGAAGTACGCATGCAAAATGGCGAAATTCGCCAAGGGCAAGTTTTAGAAATCAATGGAGATAAAGCGATGGTCCAAATATTTGAAGGAACGAGTAACATCAATATTCGTGATTCAAAAGTTCGCTTTCTGGGACATCCTTTAGAATTAGGGGTTTCGCCAGATATGATGGGGCGCGTTTTTGACGGCTTAGGTCGCTTAAAAGATAATGGACCAGAATTATTACCTGAGAAAAAATTAGATATTAACGGCGAAGTTATCAATCCAGTCGCTCGTGATTATCCCGATGAGTTCATCCAAACAGGGATTTCAGCGATTGACCATTTAAATACCTTAGTTCGTGGTCAAAAATTACCTGTTTTTTCAGCATCTGGCTTACCTCATAAAGAATTAGCAGCACAAATTGCCAGACAAGCCAACGTGTTAAATAGTGAAGAAGAATTTGCCGTAGTTTTTGCGGCCATTGGGATTACCTTTGAAGAAGCGGAATATTTTATGGAAGATTTCCGTCAAACAGGCGCAATTGATCGTTCAGTCTTGTTTATGAACTTAGCGAATGATCCAGCCATTGAACGGATTGCAACACCTAGAATGGCTTTGACAGCTGCTGAATATTTAGCTTATGAAAAGGGCATGCATGTCTTAGTTATCATGACGGATATGACCAATTATTGCGAAGCGTTGCGAGAAATTTCAGCAGCACGCCGTGAAGTTCCAGGACGTCGTGGTTACCCAGGTTATCTTTACACGAACTTAGCAACGTTGTATGAACGGGCAGGACGAATTCGTGGCTCAAAAGGTTCCGTAACACAGATTCCTATTTTAACAATGCCAGAGGAGGATAAAACACATCCAATTCCCGATTTAACTGGCTATATTACAGAAGGGCAAATTATCTTGTCCCGGGAACTATATAAGAGCGGTATCCAACCACCAATTGATGTATTGCCATCACTTTCCCGTCTTAAAGACAAAGGAACTGGCGAAGGCAAAACGCGCGGGGATCATGCAGCGACGATGAATCAATTGTTCTCAGCCTATGCACAAGGGAAACAAGCCAAAGAATTAGCTGTCATTTTAGGAGAATCAGCTCTTTCCGATGTCGATAAAATTTACGCAGCTTTTGCCCAACGTTTTGAAGAAGAATATGTCAACCAAGGATTCGATACAAACCGTTCGATTGAAGAAACGTTAGATCTTGGGTGGGAACTATTAAGTATGCTACCGAGAACAGAACTAAAACGAATTAAAGAGGATATGCTCGATCAATACTTAACTGAAGGGAAGTAGAAAAATGGCTCGATTAAATGTTAATCCAACCCGTATGGAACTTTCCCGATTGAAAAAACAGTTAACTACGGCCACGAGAGGTCATAAGTTGCTGAAAGACAAACAAGATGAATTGATGCGACGGTTTATTGCTCTAGTCAAAGAAAACAATGAGTTACGTATTCAGGTTGAACAAGAAGTGACGGATGCGTTATCAAATTTTGTATTGGCAAACGCAACGTTGAACGAAGCCTTTATTGAAGAGTTAGTGGCAATTCCAGCAGAAAAAGTTGAATTAGAAATTATTGAACAGAACATCTTAAGTGTGCCAGTTCCTAAAATGATTTTTGATTACGATGAATCGGTTCAAGAAGCACCCTTAGATTATGGCTACGTAAATTCAAACAGCGAGCTTGATCAAGCTTTTGCTAAAATTTCAAGCATTTTACCGAAATTATTAGCACTTGCAAATGTTGAAAAGACGTGCCAATTATTATCAAAAGAAATTGAAAAAACGCGTCGTCGTGTCAACGCCTTAGAGTATATGACGATTCCACAATTAGAAGAAACAATTTACTACATTCAAATGAAATTAGAAGAAAATGAACGTGGCGAAATTACACGTCTAATTAAAATTAAAAGCATGAACAAAGAAAATTAATGGTTAGAAAGAACGAGTGCGAAGCCAGTTGGTAGCTTTCGTGCTCGTTTTTAATAAAAAAGGGAGTGGAAAAAATGAAAAATGAAGAACGCCGCAAAGTGATTGCACTGAATTGTCAAAAATACGAAAGTGACTATGCTCGCTTGGTGGAACCAATCAATGAGCTACTGTTAAACTTGGGAGCGGCTATTTCAGAAGAAGCCGCGAAGCAAATCATTCTGAATGTAAAACGATATCATCACGGCGTGAAATATCTTCCTGAGTGTCATTTAGATGAAAGTAACCAATTTATCGAAGATGGGCTTGAAGCTCTTAAAAAGGGAGATTTAGGCAACGGTGCGTTACAACTATTTGGGGCTGGCTTAAACTTTGCTAGTTTTGCAGCAAAAGCACAAGGAACCAAAAAAATTGATGCCCACCAAATGTTGGCAGAACGTTTTACGAAGTTGTTGTCTGTACAAACGGATAATAATAACAAACAATAAAAATACCCTTGGTTTATTAAGTCGTCTTAATAAACCAAGGGTATTTTTTAACTGTTATTGATTAGGATATTCAGACACCTGTAATTGCCATAACTTATCTGTCACTGAAGCAATAAACGCAGCACTCTTAGCATTATCAGGTCCTTTAGTAAAAATTGCTAAAGCAAAGGGGTGAGGTGTTTCTAAAATCCCCATATCATGAATAAATTCATCATAGGAACCAATTTTATGAGCAACTTTTCCTTGAGTTGTGGGAGTTTCCATTCTTTCATGGAAAACACTTTGTTTCATAGAATCATAAATCGCTTGGTAATCTGGTTTTGTTGCTTTTTCAGTATATAATTTTTGTAGAATAACAAGCGCATCTTCCGAAGAAAATTGTGGCTCTTCAATCGAAGGTGTCTTGTGCAAGTAACGCTGATACATTTCTCGTTTTGCTTTTGCATCACCACCCAATGTATCATAAAGCATATTTTTAGCGATATTATCAGAATAGGTGATGGCATATTCTTGTAACGTTTTTAATGGATATTCTGGTTGGATATTATAGGCAATGATCCCAGTTCCTTCTTCATAATCTTCTTCGGCGTTATAGGGAATCAGGTCTGTCCATTTTTTTTGACCAGATGCAACCGTGTCGGCGACTAGCATCGTCAGTGGCACTTTAATAGTGCTAGCTGTATAAAATTCATGTTGGCCATTCACGGAACGTTGTTCGCCAGTTTCCAAATCTAAATAACTAATCCCGACCGTTCCTTCAAATTCTTTGACAGAAGCGACGAGCAGGTCATTTATTTTATCAAAAAATACTGTATTTGCTGAATTATTTTCTTCCTTGTCTTTCGTATGTTTCTCATGTTTGGCGGAATCAATTGTAACTTTTTGTTCAGATTCTTTGGCATAATCTTCGCCACGACTTGAGAAGAAGAAGCCCACAATTAGGAAAAAGCAAAGAAAGAAAATGGTGCCGTAAAGTGAGAGTTGCTGTTTCTTCAATGTAAAACCCTTTCCGTTTCTCTAATAGATATTTTCTCAACTCCTCCATTTAATCATTTTTCGGATAAGAGCGCAAGCGTCTTTTTAATGGCACTACTGGTTTTGTTTCATTTGTTTTTGGAGTGCTTGCGATTGCTTTAATAGCTCTTTGCCGATAGTGGTATCTTTCACTAATAGCCGCTGTAAGGGGCGATCGATGACTTGTTTGATGGAATGAATGTCTTGATTATTTAAAATGGCTGTTTCTTTACTAGAAAAAGATTTATGCGCGGTCAGTTGTAACCCGAACGAGTTGTACAACAATGTATAACCAGCAATTCCAGTAATTGTCTGATAAGATTTTGAAAAGCCACCGTCAATTACGAGAAGCGTGCCATTTGCTTTGATTGGCGATTCGCCTTTTGTTCGTTTAACTGGTGTATGGCCATTAATGATATGTCGATTTTCACCAGTCACTTCAAATTCATCTAGGATTCTTTCACAAACTTCAACCGTATCACGCAAAGAGTAGTAAGGATTCTTTTCTTCATGATGTGTTTCTTTTTCAGCGAGAAAATAACGCTCAAAGGTTTTCATAGCTCGTTTACCAAATAATGAGGAGCCTTCGCCACACCAAAGATACCATAAACAATCTGTCGCATAGTCATCTGTAATAGCAGGCTGAGCGTAAGCTTCTTCTAACATTTCCTGAAAGAAGTCTACTAAAGCTTTTCCTGAATAGGAGTGGCCTTTAAATGTATAAGCTTGAAAAGTACCGTCCGCATTCAGAGGCAGACAGCCATGAATCAATAAATTTTGATTATACACAAGGTAAAGAGAAGCTTTTTCCATTAGAAAGCGCATGTGTTTTGTTAACCGCGGTGAAGACTGAAATTGCGTTAATAAATCATCAATTATCTGTTTTTCCTCACGTGTTAATTGGTAAGGCTGCTCTTCAGAAACGGTTTGGAAACAGCTGTTAATTAATGTATAACGACATTCGTCAAAAGTAATAGTTTCCCCTTGAATCTTATCTAAGCGTAGCCGATGTGCCAAGTTAAAATCAGGGCGTCGACCAATAATTTGCCCTTCTAGTTTTTCTTGAATAATGGCAATGGCTTGTTGCACACGCATCGCTACTTGTTTTTCAGCTTCAGTTAACGCACGATAGGGATTTTTCTTGGGTGCAAAAGCAGGATTTTCTTTATATGTTTCTAAACTAAATTTTTTTAAGGCGGTTAAATCGATAGCATAACGTTCTTCTAACAAATCTAAATTTCCATAGCGAGCACAAATACGTACTACATTGGCTAAACAAGCCAGTGAACCACTATAAGCAGCCAGCCAAATCATATCATGATTGCCTAGTTGAATATCCAAGGAGTGATAGGACATTAATCGGTCCATAATTTTATCTGGTGCTGGCCCCCGGTCATAGATATCCCCAATAACATGTAGGTGATCGATAATCAGACGTTGGATTAGATAAGCTAATTCTGTCACGAAACGTTTGGCTTCACCTAGTAAAATAATTTTTTCAATAATTTGTTGATAGTAACCGTTTTTGGTTGTTGTTTCATCATATTGATAAATCAATTCTTCGAGAATATACCCATAGGTTTCAGGAAGGGCTTTGCGAACTTTAGAACGTGTGTACTTCATCGAAGAAGAACGGACGATTTCAACCAGACGGCGAATCGTTAATAGCCACCATTCATAAGAGAGGGCGCTTTCATTTTCTAAAAGTGTTAATTTTTCTTCTGGATAGTAGATAATAAAACAAAGCTCGTCCATCTGATGGGCATTTAATTCTTGTTTAAATAAAAATTGAACTTTTTCTCGGATTCGCCCAGAACCATTTCTTAAAATATGGTCAAAAGCTTCAAATTCACCATGTAAATCACTGACAAAATGTTCTGTTCCTTTCGGTAAATTCAAAATTGCTTCCAAATTAATAATTTCTTCAATTTGTTGATCGCGGTTCAGTGTAGCCAATTCATCTGCCTTCTTTCTTTTTTCGTATATACCAATTTTAATTTAAAAGATTAAAGTGTTGATAATAAAGGTTTTTTATTCGTATGCCAATTATTGTAGGCTATTTGGCGAAAAAAAGCAACAGGAGAAAGTCAGAGAAAAATGTGGAAAATTATAGGAAGCTACTGGGTTTTATGCTATGATTTTTAATAAAACAAAATGAAGGGGCGGGAAAACATGTTATTTGGTACAGCAAAAATGAATCGGGAAAATCATTTAGAAATCGGTGGTTGTGACACCGTAATGTTGGCGCAAAAATTCGGGACGCCGTTATTTGTCTATGATGTCGCTCATATTCGCGCGCAGGCACGTGGTTTTAAACAAACGTTAAATCAATTAGGTATCAAAAATAAAGTGGTTTATGCAAGTAAAGCATTTAGTTGTTTAGCTATTTATCAAGTGTTAAAGGAAGAAGATATTGCTTGTGATGTTGTCTCTGGTGGAGAACTATTCACAGCTTTAAAAGGGGGCATGGAACCAACGGAAATTGAGTTCCATGGAAATAATAAAACCCCTGAAGAATTACGTTATGCTTTGGATAACAAAATAGGTACAATTGTCATTGATAATTTTTACGAAATTGACTTGTTGGAAGAATTATTAGCTACACGAAACCAAACACAAAAAGTTCTTTTTCGGGTGAGTCCTGGCGTGGATGCAGAAACACATGATTACATTTTGACAGGCCAAGAAGATTCAAAATTTGGTTTTGATGTTGCAAGTGGCCAGGCAACAGAAGCGCTCGTTCGCCTTTTATCAAACCCCTCTTTTGATGTACAAGGGGTCCATTGCCATATTGGCTCGCAAATTTTTGCTGTGGAAGGCTTTTTAGCTGCTGTTGAAAAAATGTTCACTATTTTAGAAGACTGGCGGCAAGTCCATCAATTTACAGCACATGTTTTAAATATGGGTGGTGGTTTTGGTGTGCAGTACACGCAGCAAGATGAGCCATTAGCACCAGCAACATTTGTTGAAAAAATTGTTTATTCCTTGAAAGGTCATTGTGAACAATTAGGGTATCCACTGCCTGAGATTTGGATTGAACCAGGCCGCAGTTTAATTGCCGAAGCGGGCACAACGATTTATACAGTTGGCGCACAAAAAGAGGTTCCTGGTGTTCGTCATTTTGTTTCCGTAGATGGTGGCATGGGTGATAATATACGGCCTGCTTTGTATCAAGCGGTTTATGATGGATTTTTAGCGAATCGTGAGGGGCATGATTCAGTCAAGAAAGTCACAGTGGTTGGTAAATATTGCGAATCAGGAGATGTCTTACTTCGAGATATTTTATTGCCAGAAGTTAAAGCAGGGGATTTATTGGCCATTAGTAGTACGGGGGCTTACGGTTATTCAATGGCAAGTAATTACAACCGAAATCCTCGACCAGCGGTGGTTTTTGTCGAAGATGGACAAGCAAAATTAGTTGCTCGCCGTGAGACATATGAAGATATGACAACGTTGGATTGTTGATAGATTAAAAGTAGCCGCCTCTTTTTGAGACGGCTGCTTTTTTTTTCAAAAAATAACAAAATGTAAGGGTGATTTCTTTCAGAAATGAAAAATCCATAGTATATTAAATGAAGAAGGAAATACTTTAGAAGAGGGTGTGATTTGCAGATGAAATGGCTCCTCGTGTTACTGATCATTTTTGCAATGATTGGCGTTGTTTTTTCTTTTTACATTGCCAATTATTTTTTGAAAATCGCGTTGCTTAAAGACAACCCTTGGTATCATAAAAAAGGGCATCGGTTATTAAATCCTGATAATTTTCAAGAACGAGAAACAAGATATACTAAAATAGAAGAACAACAAAAACAAGAAGGCGAAGCTTTTTGGACAGAGTCTTTTGCTGAAGATCGTTGGTTGAAAATTAAAGATGAAACATTGTATGCACGGTGTTTTACTCCTTATCCAGATAACCATCGTTGGGCGATTTGTGTGCATGGTTATCGTTCAAACGGAAAACGCGATATGGCATATACTGCATTACGTTTTGCAGAAGAAGGCTACAATGTTTTAGTTCCCGATTTGCGTGCGCACGGGAAAAGTTCAGGGAATAAAATTGGGATGGGCTGGCTGGATCGGTTAGATTTATTAAGTTGGATTAGTGAAGTTCTTGCTATTGATATGGAAGCAGAAATTATTTTAGTGGGCGGTTCCATGGGAGCGGCTACTGTCATGATGGCAAGTGGTGAAAAGTTACCAAAGAATGTCCGCGGATTAATAGTGGATTGTGGCTACACTTCTGTCTATGATGAATTTAAATACGTCCTACATGAATCTTTTCATTTACCCGCTTTTCCTATTTTAACGATTGCTAATCAATTAGCATTAAATAACTATGGCTTTCAATTGAAAACCGCTTCTTCCATGAGACAATTACACAAAAATACGTTGCCGACATTTTTTATTCACGGTACAGGTGATCGCTTTGTTCCAATGACAATGTTTGAAGAAAATTTAGCGGCAACTCAGGGGATAAAAAAAGGTCTCATTGTTGCTAAAGCACCACATTTATCTTCAAGTGTCTACGAACCTGAAAATTATTACAGTAGTATTTTTGAATTTTTGGAAGAAAACTGTCCTGCAGTAAAAACAACATCCGACTAAAAAAGACATGGATTTTCATGATTCCATGTCTTTTTTTTGTCTGACTCGTTTAGCTAAATTTAAAGTGCTTAAAAAGAAAAATAATAAAGTTGGACTAGCAAACTATTAGCTAAACAAAAAACCACATAAAAAAACTAATCAGTCAGTTCTTTCAGGCGGTTTTTATCATTAATCAAAGTCTCGAAATAACTAGCGAATACCCAAAGCAATTCGTGCGTAACGGCTCATTTTGTCCGTTGTCCAAGCAGGGTACCAGACTAATTTTACTTCGATATTATTCACTTCAGGAATATCTTTTAAAACACCATGGATTTGTTCTGTTAAAACATCTGCTAACGGACAACCCATTGTGGTTAAGGTCATTTTGATGACAGTATCACCAGTTTTTTCTGCAAATTCAACTTCATAAATTAGTCCTAAATTAACAATATCGATGCCTAATTCAGGGTCAATCACTGTTTCTAATGCAGTTAAAATATCTTCTTTAATTGCTTCAACTTCTTCGGTTGAGCGTTGTTGAGGTTGTTCACTCATTCGTCTTCTACTCCTTTGCAAGTTGCCTCTTTACTATCATACCTTTTTTAAGAATGTTTGTAAATGAGAAGTATCTCACATGTCTGGAATTTACTGATTTATAAAAAAGCTCGTAAAATTGGAACTTCATTTTATTTTAATCGAAATCTCATTATTTTGTTGACATTAGAAAACAATGAGTTTAGAATGATCGATAACAATCTAAATTTAATTTTTGGATATTTTTAAAAAACTGAATTTTCAATCAATTGAAAATATCAAAGGGAGGATTTTATGAAAATTAAGCAGGTACATGTTAGGGCATCGAAAATCAAGCTGAAAGAAACATTTACAATCGCTTTGGGGACGATTGAATCCGCGGATAGTGCAATTGTGGAAATTGAAACAGAAGAGGGCCTTATTGGATATGGAGAAGGAGGCCCAGGCATTTTTATTACCGGTGAAACGTTAGCTGGCACGCTTGAAACGATCGAATTATTTGGCCAAGCAATCATTGGCTTAAACCCCTTTAATATTGAGAAAATTCATGAAGTGATGGATAAAATATCTGCTTTCGCTCCAGCGGCAAAAGCAGCAATCGATATTGCTTGTTATGATTTGATGGGTCAAAAAGCCCAACTGCCTCTTTATCAATTGTTAGGCGGCTATGATAACCAAGTAATAACGGATATTACACTAGGCATTGATGAACCAAATGTGATGGCACAAAAAGCCGTCGAAAAAGTCAAACTAGGTTTTGATACGTTAAAAATTAAAGTCGGAACAGGAATTGAAGCTGATATTGCAAGAGTAAAAGCGATTCGTGAAGCAGTTGGCTTTGATATCAAGCTCCGCTTAGATGCAAATCAGGCTTGGACGCCCAAAGATGCTGTTAAAGCAATTCAAGAATTGGCAGATTATCAAATTGAATTAGTGGAACAGCCAGTTAAAAGACGCGATTTAGAAGGTCTAAAATACGTTACCTCACAAGTCAATACGACAATTATGGCTGATGAAAGCTGTTTTGATGCCCAAGATGCGTTGGAATTGGTTAAAAAAGGCACAGTCGATGTTATCAATATAAAATTAATGAAGTGTGGTGGCATTCATGAAGCGCTGAAGATTAATCAGATTTGTGAAACAGCAGGTATCGAATGCATGATTGGGTGTATGGCAGAAGAAACAACCATTGGCATCACGGCTGCTGCCCATTTAGCTGCTGCTCAAAAGAATATCACACGAGCAGATTTAGATGCGACATTCGGTTTAGAAACTGCGCCCGTAATTGGGGGCGTATCCTTAGAAGCAAAACCATTATTGGAATTAGGAGAAGTAGCTGGATTAGGCATTTCTCATTAAAAAAGGAGTAAAGCTAATGAAGTATGATTTAAAGTATCTTAGTGTCCCTTTGCCTGAGGAAATTCAAAGGGTGAAAGAATTTGGCGATTTTGCAAGTGCGGATACTGCCATTGATTTTTGGTTGACAAAAGAACTTCCGCAGGCATTAAAAGAACGTTTGATAATTGAAAAAGATGTCATTAAAATGATGCGTATGAATGAGTATCCTCATAGCTTTGCAAAAGCTGATCAAATGATGAGAGATACTTTTCAGGATTATCAAACAGAGGAATTAATTCGTTTAAAAGAAACGGGTTTAGTGGACTGGGTTTATATTGACGGTGAACCGTATTTCCAACTTCGATTTTTGGCCAATTTAATTAAAACAAATGCGGCATATGTTGCACGTTTGCGGGAAGCAGAAAGCAATCAATTAGAAATTCTCCGCAAAAAAGAACTAAAAGAGAACATCGAACAAATGCAAAAAAACGGTGGTAGAAAAGTGAGAACAACAATTAAAGCCACCATTCAGGTGAAAAAAGAATTTGAGCGTCCAGGTGAACGTGTTCGTGTCCATTTGCCGCTACCCAAAGCGTGTCAACAACAATCAGAAATTGAAATCCTAGCTACGTCACCTGAGGCAACCTATATTGCGGCAGAAGATGCGCCTCAACGAACACTGTGTTTTGAAACAATCTTAAAAGAAAATCAAACGTTTACAGTTGAATATTGTTATGTTAATCGGATGGTTTACCAACAGTTAGAAGAAAGTAACGTAGACAAAATGCAACCAAGCTTTGATTTAGAGGAACAGTTACCGCATATTCGATTCACGCCTTATTTAAGAAATTTAGCAGATGAGATTGTGGGCGATGAAAGTAATCCCTTAAAAAAGGCACGCTTGATTTATGACTTTGTGACGACAAAGATTCATTATTCATTCATGCGTGAATATTTTACAATTTCCAATATTTCAGAGTATGCTGCAACTAATTTAAAAGGTGACTGCGGCGTGCAAGCGATTTTGTTTATCACGCTTTGTCGGATTGCAGGGATACCAGCCAAATGGCAATCGGGATTATATGTTTCTACACATTATACAGGCTGTCATGATTGGGCACAATTTTATATAGAACCGTACGGCTGGCTCTTTGCGGATTTATCTTTTGGCGGAGGTGCTTACCGAGACGGGGATAGACAGCGGTGGAATCATTATTTCGGCAATTTAGATGTTTTTAGAATGGTCGCAAATAGTGAAATCCAGGCAGACTTTCAGCCGGCAAAAATGCAATTGCGTGCAGACCCAATTGACAACCAGCGGGGAGAATTTGAGTACGAAAATGAGGGCTTGCCCTACGCATGCTTGATAGTTTCGCAAGAACGGCTTTCCATGGAAGAGTTGCCTTTTGATTGACACATAGGGGGAATAGTATGAAAAAGTTAAAAATGATGGGGATTATGTTATTTGTTAGTACGGTCTTGGTAGGTTGTGGCACAACAGCAGAAACAAAAATAGACGAGAAAGTAACTGAGAAAACCAGTGTCTCGAAAAAAGTTTTAAATTTAATGGAGAACTCGGAAATCGGTTCAATGGATTCTATTTTTACACAAGATGAAGCCAGTATTAACGCACAGTCCAATGTCTTTGAAGGGTTATATCAATTGGATGAAAAAGATCAACTAATACCAGCTGCCGCTAAAGAGATGCCTGAAATTTCTGAAGATGGCAAACGATATACCATTAAACTAAGAGAAGATGGCAAGTGGTCCAATGGTGATGCTGTAACAGCCAATGATTTTGTTTTTGCTTGGCGTAAATTAGCGAATCCCAAAAACCAAGCCAATTACTTTTTCTTGTTAGAAGGAACGATTCTGAACGGAACAGCTATTACAAAAGAGGAAAAAGCACCAGAGGAATTGGGTGTCAAAGCGCTTGATGATTATACTTTGGAGGTTACTTTAGAAAAGCCTGTACCATATTTTACGTCCTTATTGGCATTTTCTCCATTTTTCCCACAAAACGAAGCATTCGTGAAAGAAAAAGGACAAGCCTATGGCACTTCTAGTGAAATGATTGTATCTAATGGTCCATTTTTAATGAAAAATTGGGATCAGTCAGCGATGTCATGGGACTTTGTGCGTAATCCCGACTATTACGATAAAGAAAAAGTAAAATCAGAAACGATTCATTTTGAAGTTCTTAAAGAAACCAATACCGTTTATAATTTGTACGAATCAGGTGAATTAGATGTGGCTGTCTTAACAGGAGATTTTGCTAAACAAAATCGAGACAACCCAGACTATGAAGCAATCGAACGGTCAAAAGTCTATTCCTTACGTTTAAACCAAAAAAGAAACGAAAAACCATCCATTTTTGCAAATGAGAATGTCCGCAAAGCTTTAGCTTATGCTTTGGATAAAAAAAGCTTAGTCGACAACATTTTAGCAGATGGTTCAAAAGAAATTTATGGGTACATTCCAGAAAAATTTGTATATAACCCAGAAACGAATGAAGATTTTCGTCAAGAAGCAGGCGCCCTTGTCAAAACAGACGCCAAAAAAGCCAAAGAGTATTTAGCTAAAGCAAAAGCAGAGCTAAACGGAGATGTAGCCATTGAACTTCTTTCAAGAGATGGTGATAGTGACCGAAAAGTTGCTGAATTTATCCAAGGCCAGTTACAAGAAACGTTGCCAGGTCTCACTATTAATGTCAAAACAGTTCCTTTAAATAATGCGATTGAATTAATGAGAAAAGGGGATTATGAATTGTCTGTTGGCATGTGGGGACCCGATTATCAGGATCCAATGACTTTCTTAGAAAGCTCAGTTAGTGGGAACCGTATGAACTATTCTAGCCCAACGTTTGATCAACTAATTGAAGAAGCAACAACTAAATACGCAAATGAGCCTGAAACTCGTTGGCAAACATTAATTAAAGCTGAAAAAGTATTGGTGGAAGAAGATGCCGCTTTAATTCCTTTATACCAAGAGGCCCGTAGTCAGCTTGTACGACCAGGTGTCAAAGGTATTCAGTATCATAACTTCGGTGCAACGAGCACATATAAGTATGCCTATAAAGAATAAATTAGTGAACGAGCGTGGGACAAAAATCACTTTGGATTTTTGCT
>NZ_KV805544.1:0-17242 GCF_001811595.1 Enterococcus sp. HMSC078F03
TTTTTCATTTACACAAAATATTTTACACTCTCTTTACAGAAATTAAAAATTCTAAACTATAATTATCAATTCATATTCTCTCTTCTAAACATTTGTTATATTATTGTTATAGCATAAGTATTTATAAAATATTAAGTTTAAGGAGTAATAGACCATTGAGCAAATTATATTCCAATCACTCTCATCTATCTAAAGTTTTGAAACATAGCGCACTGCCTATACTGATAACTAAAGAATTCGATTTCTTTAGATGCGTTGAATTCAATCAAAATTTTTATGAAAAAACTGCCAGCGAGCTGTTTCATGGCAATCTAAGAGATAGTAACTCATCAAATAGATATTCGCAATTATTTCCAAATCAAAAATTATCTTATTGGTCGGACACACCAGATACTTCCCGTAAAGAAATTTTAAAACATGGTTCTAGTAAAAATATAGTTACATTCTGGGCTTATGATGATTTGACAAGCACTTTTCCAACATTAGAAAATGAAGAACCTCTAATTATTATTGATGGAATACAATTCGGTTTTGAGGATATTTTAGAAAAATGCGACAATAATATTCCATTATCTAGTGAAGATAATATCTTGATAACCAAAATAAATCATGCAAAACCAGATTGTATAGCGTATAAGTCTATGGTAACTGGAACAACTAATTTCTTATTCTTTGAAAAAGTATTTAAAAAGTTAGCTATTAAAGAAGTCAGACTTAAAATGGGGGAATTAAAAAGCAATGATTCAAATAGAATTATATGTGCGGCTACATCTGACTACTTACCTATTTTAGAAAGTTATGGAGAATGTTTCACCCCTATAGCACAAACTAAAATGAATGAAAATTATCTTAAATCCGCAGAGTACAAATCTCGTTCAAAAATTTATAATCACTAACTCTAATATTATAGACACAAAGGTTTAAAATTCATTAAACCCCGTTAGGAAATCCTAACTGGGTTTATTAAATAATTTTGTACTTTAAAGAAACGTTAAATAACTTAATCACCTCAAATTCATCAAAGTACTCGTTTTAATAGACTTCTCTATAAAATCTTCGCTACTTAACGTATAAATATCTAATCCGTTCCGTAATTGCATACTTGCATAAGTATGTCTTAACGTATGACCTGAAAAACGGACACAATCTCTTATATCAATTTGCTTCTTTATTTCTTGCATAATCTGCCAAATACTTTTTTCATTCAATTTTTTACCTAGATTACTGACAATAAAAGGATTTCCTTCTAACAGCCCAAATTTTCTTTTCTTAATTCGTTGATATTTTATTATTTCTTTTTTGAGAATCGGACTGACAGCGACGGCTCTATCCTTATTATTTTTTGATTTTCTAATAATGATTTGATTATTCATAATGTCTTCATCTCGTATCTCGCAAACTTCGCTAATCCTTAACCCACATTCAATCATCAACATCAATATCACAACATTTCTTTGTGCTATATGTTTGTATGGGTGTTTTTTAGCAACTGTCAGCATTTGTTTAATTTCATAATCATTCAAAGGATAGATTACTTTTCTTTGTTCTTTTAATCTTTCAATATCAACAAACGGATTATAGTCAATATATTTTTCAATTAACATATAGTCAAATAACTTCTTTAATCTGCTAACACTTACATTGATTGTCGATGCTTGCATTTCTTTTTCTTGCATATCTATTATCCAGCTTTTTATCTGTTTCTTTTCAATCTGCGACGGTTCAACATTTATTGATTTGAAAAAATTTGCTGTGTTTCTCAATTTTGATTTATAATTTTTGATTGTTATTTTTGAAAAACCTCTCACTGTAATATCCATACAAAATTCTAAAATAATATCCTCCCAGTTCATGAAAAAAAGTCCCTTCTTATCAAATTTTGATAAAAAAGGACTTCTTGCAAACCAACACATTTTAATGGATTTTCCATTAAAATGCGAGCTTCAATCTTCTAAAGATTCAGCTACCGATTGATTACAAATTAATTTTACATCAAACTTTTCAGTTCAACATCTGGATATTTATCCGCAAACCAGCGTTCCGCAAATTGGTTTTCAAATAAGAACAATGGTTGGTCGAAACGGTCCCGTGCCAAAATGTTTCGGCTAGAGCTCATGCGTTCATCTAAATCTTCTGGATTAATCCAGCGGGCAATTTTAGAACCCATTGGCGTCATTACCACTTCAGCATTGTATTCATTGGACATTCGATATTGGAAAACTTCAAACTGCAATTGACCTACGGCGCCAATGATATATTCTTCTGTTAAATATGTTTTGTATAATTGAATGGCTCCTTCTTGAACCAGTTGGTAAATTCCTTTATGGAAAGATTTTTGTTTCATTACGTTTTTGGCAGTCACTTTCATGAATAATTCAGGGGTAAATGACGGCAACTCTTCGTATTGAACATTCATTTTCCCTTCATACAAAGTATCGCCAATTTGGTAATTTCCTGTGTCATACACGCCGATAATATCGCCTGCAACAGCTTCTGTGACGTTTTCGCGGGCATCCGCCATAAATTGCGTCACGTTACTTAATTTGACTTTTTTGCCTGTTCTACCTAAGGTCACGTCCATGCCTCTTTCAAAAACACCTGAACAAATTCGAACAAAGGCAATTCGATCACGATGGGCTGGGTTCATATTCGCTTGAATTTTAAAGACAAAGCCTGAAAATTCTTTTTCATAAGGACTTACTTCGCCACCCTCTTCTGTTTTATGCGCATGTGGCGCAGGCGCAAATTGTAAGAAGGTTTCTAAAAATGTTTGAACCCCAAAGTTTGTCAAAGCAGAACCGAAGAAGACTGGCGTTTGATCACCACGAGCGATTTTTTCCTCGCTAAATTCATCGCCTGCTTCTACCAATAACTCAACATCTTCCAACACTTGTTGATAAACGCTGTTATTGTGCAATGGTAAATCGCTTGGGATATCGCCATCTTTTAAAGGAATAAAACGCTCCCCGCCATTATTTTCTGGACGATATAATTCCACACGTTCATTATAAATATCGTATAGACCTTCTAGGCCTTTTCCCATACCAATTGGCCAGTTCATTGGATAAGATTCAATATCCAATAGTTCTTCCAATTCTTCTAAAAGTTCCAATGGTTCCCGTCCGTCACGGTCCAATTTGTTAATAAAAGTAAAAATTGGAATACCACGTTTTTTAACAACTTGGAAAAGTTTTTTCGTTTGTGCTTCAATCCCTTTGGCACTGTCAATAACCATCACAGCACTATCCACGGCCATTAAGGTCCGATACGTATCCTCTGAGAAATCCTCATGCCCTGGGGTGTCCAAGATATTAATCCGTTTGTCTTGATAGTCAAATTGCATCACAGAACTCGTTACCGAAATTCCCCGTTGTTTTTCAATTTCCATCCAGTCAGATTTGGCAAAGTTCCCTGTTTTTTTCCCTTTGACTGTTCCAGCTTGGCGGATGGCGCCTCCAAATAATAATAATTGTTCAGTAATCGTTGTTTTCCCAGCATCCGGATGGGAAATAATCGCAAACGTACGGCGACTATCGACTGCTTCTTTTTGATTGATCGTCATAAAAATCTCCTTATCACTTGTGATGTTTATTTATTTATTTTCTTCAGCATAATTTTTGATTAACCTTTGCTAGTATATCATGTCAAGCCTTGAGAATAAAGAGCTGCTGTTGGCTGTTTTTTAAAAGGAAAACCTGTGACATTAGTCAAAACGACTGATGTCACAGGTTATTTTTAACGTCTTGGTTCGTCATCTTCCATTTCTTTACGGAAAAAACGACGATTTTCTTCTGGTTCTTCATCGACAGTTTCTTCATCGTAGAAATGAACGCGTAAGACTAGCAAACGTGTGCCTTCCATTTCTTCAGCAGTTAACTTAATATTGCCCACTTCAAAAGAAGGTTTTTCCCCTTCATCAGGAATGGTTCCTAATGCTGTAATTAAGTAACCTGCCATTGTATCAACATCGCTCATGTGTAAATCTGTTTCAAATACTTCATTAAATTCGTCAATTAACATGCGTCCTTGAACCAAATATTCATTGTCAGCCACTTGTGTATATAAATTTTCTACTTCATCTGTTTCATCGTCAATTTCACCAACGATTTCTTCTAGTAAATCTTCCAGTGTTGCTAAACCGACAACACCGCCATATTCATCTAGTAAAATCGCCATTTGGTTTTGTGTTCGTTTTAACTCATAAAGTAAATCATCAATAAAAATGGTTTCTGGGACAAATAATGGTTCTTGGATAATCGCGCCTAATTCAATGTTTTCAAAGCCTAAATTACGTGCAGCTTTTAGTAACGTTTTGGTATGTAAAATACCAACAATTTTATCTTTGTCTTCACTATAAACAGGAATCCGAGAATAATTTTCTCCTAAAATTAAATTGATGTTTTCTTGGACATCATCTTGGATGTCAACCATGAATGCGTCTGTCCGAGGAACCATTACTTCTCGTGCCACTTTTGTATCTAATGAAAAGACACCTTGTAGCATTTCTAGTTCTTCGTTTTCCAAAACACCTTCTGTTTCAAGCATGTAGCGCATTTCATCTCGTGTCATCTTCGAATCGGCATCATCGAAAGTCATTGGTGTGATTTTGGATAATAAATCGGTCGAAGCCGATAGCAACCAAACGAAGGGACGCGCGATAACTCCTAAAAAGCGGACTGCACCAGAAGTCAATTGAGCGACTTCTTCTGATTTATTCATAGCAATTCGTTTAGGGTATAATTCACCAAATACAATAGAAACGTACGTTAACAATGCTAAGATAATGATACTGGCAAGACTCTTAGCTGCGGCGCCGCCACCTAATACAGGGGCCAAACGACTAGATAAAGTCTCTGCTAATGAAGCACCAGATAGGATATTAACCAAAGTAATCCCTACTTGGATTGTGGATAAAAAGTTATTGGGGTCTTGCAATACCTTAAGCAATTTTTGAGCTTTTGCGTCGCCGTCTTCCGCTTTTTGTTCCACACGATTCTTGTTAACAGATACGACTGCAATTTCCGCCGCTGCCAAAAAGGCATTGATAAACGTCAACACGACTAATAATAGAAGTTGCGCAATTAGCGACTGACTCTCAGGGTCAGCATTATTCATAATGTTCTCTCTCTCCTTAATTGTTGATAATTCCGAGGCTGTACTTTCGTACTCTTTTAACGTTCTTCCTCTTTTTATGGTTAGGCTTAGAAACAGACACAATCAGTATTATGACAGGTTATTTTCTATCCTAATCCATAAAATCATAGCACGAAAGATTAGCGGATTCAATCATTAACCGTTATTTTCTTTCGTATTTGTTTCATTCCCTAAAAGAACAGCATTGGTAACTTTTTCACTACGACCCGCTTTGACCATATCAATAACATAGTAGATAATGGTCCGGCAGATTGCGTAAAATGGGACACCGAGGAAAATACCTAGCAAACCTGCTAAATTTCCTGCTACCAATAAAATTAAAATAATCGTTAATGGATGGATTTTTAGAGATTTTCCGATAACGTTTGGATAAATAATATTTCCGTCCAATTGTTGAACCACTAGCACCACTAAACAACATAAGGCTGCTTTGACGGGTTCATTAAAGATGGTCACTAAGACAGCAGGCGCTAATCCTAGATAAGGTCCTAGATAGGGAATCAAATTCGTAAAGCCGGCAATGACACCAAATAAAAAGGCATAACGAACGCCAAGCAATGAATACCCAATAATCGTAAATGTACCGACAAATAAACATTCAATCGCTTGTCCACTAATATAACTGGATAAGGTTTGGTTCAATTGTCCTAAAAGATCCACGATATCATCTTTTCTTTTTTCAGGTAAAAAACGTTGAATCGCTGGTACTAGCTTGTCTCCATCTTTTAACATATAAAATAAAATAAATGGCGCAGTGACCAAAACAATGGTGGTTGACGCCACCGTTGATACGATTGAACCTAAGCTACTTGATAAACTACTTAAAAATTGTTGGATAATATTGGCATAAGAAATATCCATTTTTTCAATATAGCTTGTTAAATCAATTTGTTTAAAAATAGGTAACTCCGCAATCTCATAAATCCAGGTCTCCACTTGTTTAAAGAAATCTGGCATACTTGATGCTAAACTAGCTAGCTGATCTGCCAACTTAGGGATAATTGTTAATAAGATCAGAACTAATGCGATGATTAGTAATAAAAATACCAGTAAGACGGCATAAATTCGTTTCATTTTCGTCTTCATTAGTAGATTGACCACAGGATTTAGTAAATAATACAAAAAGCCTGCTACTAAGACTGGGGCAAACAACGTTGAAAAGAATGTCCCAATCGGTGCAAATAAGAAATTAATTTTCGAAGCAATAAATAATAGCATGGCTACGACAAGTAATTCAACTGACCAGAAAAATAATTTCGATTCTTTAAATCGATTAATCACAGCGGCTCCTCCTTTATTTTTGTTCAATTGTTGCTGTTTTATTTTATCACACCTTCCCCCCTCAGTCATTGAGAATACTTCATTGCTAGAACTTTTTCGTGGTATAATAAAATAGAAACAGATTCTGAACTTGGGGGTTTTTCTATGCATGTAGCTCAAACAAAAGATACCATGAGTGATCTTTATTTAGATGCTGTCCGGCTTCGTCAACGCGTATTCGTAGCGGAACAAGGGGTACCAGAAGAGATGGAAATCGATGAATATGAAGCACATTGTATTCACTTTGTTTTGTACACGGATCATGTAGCTGTCGCAACTTGTCGCTTGCTTCCACTAGAAAATGGCGTTATGAAATTACAACGAATGGCCGTTGAAAAAGCTTACCGTGGCGCCGACTATGGACGAATGATTATGGAAGCGGCGGAAAATTTTGCCAAAGAACAAGGCTACCACAAGATTACTCTAGGAGCACAAGTCACCGCTGTAGGCTTCTATGAACGTTTAGGTTATCAAAAAACAGGAGCACCTTTTATGGATGCTGGCATTGAACACTACGAAATGAATAAAGAACTATAACACCAATTAAATCGGAAAATTTAGAGCTTGGAGCATTAGCCATTTTGGCTAATGCTCCAAGCTCCTTTTGTGGGCTGTTTACATCGGCTATTTTTTTGATAGCTGTTGATAACGTTGATACCAGATATCTACATATTCGGGCGAGAAGGGGCCTTTTTCGTTATTAATCCAATCCACTAAAGTCTTGACATTTTCTTTTAAAATGAAGTCAATATCTTCTGGATAATCCATTAGTTTGCTATGAAATTCATATTCATCAACGTCTAGTAAACGTTTTTCACCATCTGGAAAAACCTTGATATCTAAATCATAATCAATATACTTCAACGCTTCGTCATCTAAAACATATGGCGAAGCCAGATTGCAGTAATACGAAACCCCCTTTTCTCTAATCATTGCTATTATATTGAACCAATATTTCTTGTGAAAATAAACAATGGCTGGTTCACGAGTCACCCAACGACGTCCGTCGGATTCCGTTACTAACGTGTGATCGTTCACACCAATTAAAGAATACTCGCTCGTTTTTAGTACCATCGTATCACGCCACGTTCGATGTAAATGTCCGTCATGTTTATAACTCTGAATGGTTACAAACTCGCCTTCTTTAGGAATTCCCATAATACCCCAACTTTCCCCAAATAAAGTAAAGCAATGTTACTTTTTGGGTGTTCATACATCGATATCGAAATAATTATATCATATCTTTTGAGTTTGCGTACATTGAGTTCACTTAAAGAAGACGATTTCTGAAAAAATTTAATTCAGATGACCAATTAGTTCAAATTCAGTAAATATTTTCAGCTTAATTACTGTATTTTTTCAAAGACTGATACTGCGCTCTCTCTTAAAACCTGATTTAATTCGTCAACATTTGTTTTACCAGTTGTTTCAAGCCACGCAACGGCTGCTTCTGAACCTTGTTGAACAAATGGAAGCACGCCGTCTGCCCAAGTTGCGCGACCACATAAGACTCCATTAAACGAGGAACCTGCTTTTTTTGCAAATTTCAATGTTTCCTGAAACATCGTAGCACTAACCCCTGCACTCAAGAAAATAAATGGAAGTTGTGTTGCTTCACTTTGCATGTTGAAAAAAGCCTGCGCTTCATCTTGGCTATAAAGACTTTCAGTGCCAAAACCTTCTACAAAATTCATATTCACAGGGACTTCTACTTTTAAAACATCAACATTATAGCGATCCTTTGAAAATTCTTTCATCGCTTCAATTACTTTGTGCGGTTTTACTTTAGCGTATTCTTTTGAAGCACTATCCGAATTGTTTGCATCATAAGAGACAATTTCTAAAAAGAATGGAATTTCTTCGGCTAAACACTCTGAACCAATCCGTTCTATATAAGCTTTCTTTCGTTCATTGATTGCTTCACTTTCGTCAACATCGTAATAAAGTAAAAATTTACACGCGTCTGCGCCCGCTTCTTTTAAACGCTTAACCGACCAAACATCAAGACTATCGGGTAACCGTCCTGGTGTCGAAGCATCGTAGCCCGTTTTTTCATACGCAAGTAACAAACCTGAAGTCTGTGCTCGATTTTCAGCAGCAGCTAGGCCATATTCTGGATCCAACAAAATTGCTGAAGTCTCTGGTGTTAAGCAACGAGATACTAATACTTTAAAGTCACTGATTTCTTGCGCAGTCACCTCTTTGTATTTTCCCATCATGCGTTTTAAGGCCCCACGTTGATCAATGGCTAGTGCTCCAATAATCCCTTGATCATCTACCAGATTTTCTAAATGTTTACGTTTTTGTTCACTAATTTTTTTCATTCTGTTCCCTCTCCTAATTGATTATTTAGTAACGTAGCAATTTCAGCTGGCGAACTTGCTTGTTTCAGTCCAGAAGTAACTTCTTCTCTTAATAGGAGGCGCGCAACGGAAGAGAGTAATTTCAAATGTGTCGTGCCAGCTTCGGCATCTGGAATAAACAGCGCAATCACAAACTCCGTTAATTGGTTGTCAAGGCTCTGCCACTCAACACCTTGGTCCAAGGTAACGATGATAATGGCCGCTTGTTGAATCGTTGCTGCTTTTGCATGAGGTATCGCAAATCCATTCATCATCCCCGTTGTTCCTTCTTGTTCTCGCTCGTTCAGTTTATCGAAAACTTCCTGTGCGTCCTGAGCAACTTCCAATTCTGTTGATTTTTTTGCTAAAAAGTGAAAAACATCCTCTTGCGTTTGTAACTGTTGATTTAAAAAAATATGATTTTCTTTAATAAAAGCCATTCCATCCACTCCTAATTCCTGTTATTTCATTTTTTTGATAACGATTGCTCTTGTTTGGCGATTCTACTTTTTTGTACAAAACCTAGCAATAAACCACCTACCAATGAACCAGCTAAAATTGCCAGAACCCATTGAACAGCGTGAGTAACAACTGGTAAAACAAGAAATCCTCCATGAGGTGCTGGCACTTGTACCCCAAACATATACGTTAAGACTGCCGCAATTGAAGATCCGAGCATCATAATTGGTAAAACCTTCAATGGGTCTTTTGCCGCAAACGGAATAGCGCCTTCTGTAATATGTGTGGAGCCTAAAATAAAGTTCACTAGGCCCGCATTGCGTTCATTTGTGTCAAAGTATTTTCCAAAGAATAATGTAGCAAAGCCTGTAATTAAAGGTGGCGCTATGCAGGCAGCAGAAACTCCTGCCATAAAAGAAGTATTTCCTTGAGCTAAGAGTGCCGTTCCAGTAACATAGGCCGCTTTATTAACTGGACCTCCCATATCAAAGGCACACATACAACCCACAATAATTCCTAAAACCAACGGACTGGAATTTTGGAAACTAGCTAAAAAGCTCATCATTCCTTCGTTAACAGCTTTCATCGGATCTGCTAGTAAAGACATAGTGATACCAATAACTGCAACGCCAATGACTGGATAAAGGAAAATTGCTTTTAAACCATCTAATGATTTAGGCAAACCTTTAAATACTCTTTGTAATAAAAGAATGAAATACCCAGCAAGGAAACCAGATAATATCCCTCCTAAAAAGCCAGTACCACCAGTGTTAGCAATCAAACCACCGACAAAGCCCACAACCAAACCAGGTCGTTTCGCAATCCCCTCTGCGATATACGCAGATAAGATTGGCACCATCATTCCCATTGAGGCATCACCAATACTTTTTAACATAGCAGCGGTAGCATTATACTGACTACTTTCTGGATCAAATGAATAAATACCCCAAATAGCAAAAGAAAGAGCAATTAAAATGCCGCCTGCTACTACAAACGGCAACATGTGAGAAACGCCATTCATTAAGTTTTTATAAATACTATGTCCAACATTTCCTGAAGAAATTTGTGTCTCCTGTTCAAGTTCGTCCACTGCTTGGTTTTCGGCCGCAATCGATCCTTTTCCTGCGAGCGCTTCTTCAATTAAGCGATCTGCTTCTTTAATGCCAACGCTGACAGGGACATCAATAATTCGTTTCCCAGCAAAACGTTCTGCTTGAACGTCTTTGTCGGCGGCAATAATGATTGCCTCCGCTCCTTGGATTTCTGCAGGTGTTAACTCGTTTTCTATACCAATCTGACCATGTGTTTCAACCTTAATCGTAATACCTTTACGTTTCGCAGCTTGTTCCAATGCCTCCTGTGCCATATACGTGTGCGCTATTCCCGTCGGACAACCTGTAGCAGCTATTAATTGATACGTAGCCATCTGTTTATTCCTCCTCTTGAATCTTTATTTGTTGCTCTAACTCCTGAACATCTGAAAAATCTGTCAATCCTTTGCGAAATGCTGTTGAACTACCTGCTGCAATACTTCTTTTTAAATTTTTTTCCAATGAAAGTCCTTGATGCCAGCCAGCTAAAAAGGTACCTAACATTGCATCCCCTGAACAAGCTGTATTCACAACCATTCCAGTTGGTGAATTGCCTGAAAGAACCTTTTCATTATTCATAAATAAAGCCCCTTCACTACCTAAAGAAAGTAAAATATTTTTGGCTCCCCGCTTCAGTAATTCTTGTCCGTAAAAAATGTAATCGTCCTTAGTCTGCACTTCTGTATGAAACCACTCTTGAAGTTCTTCTTCATTTGGTTTCAATAAAAATGGTTGATAAGGCAAACAATCTAAAATTTCTTCATAACTACTGTCTAAAATTAAGAACACCTGCTTTTCAAAACAAATTCGGCTAATTTCAATCAAAATACTTGGCGAAACCCCTTGTGGTAAACTTCCTGATACGCACAAATAATCCCCTTTACGTAACTCTGAAATTTTTTTCAAAAAACGTTGTACATGTTCTTCAGATAATTTTGGTCCCTTATTGACTAATTTGTATTCCTTTTGATCTTGGGTAACTTTTGTAAACACATTGATTCTCGTTGTGCCAGCGACTTCGATAAAATCAGTGGTTATCTCTTTTTCTTTTAAATAATCCTCGACATAGTTCCCAGTGAAACCAGCTTTGACTCCCAAAGCGGTATTATCAATCCCTAACATCTTTAAAATTAGGGAAACATTGACTCCTTTCCCGTTTGCTTGAATATCATCTTCCTTCGTGCGATTCACGACAAAAGGAACTAGCTCTTCTGTTTCGATAAATAAATCAATGGCTAAATTTAATGTACATGTATAAATAGTCACTGTAGTTCCTCCTTTCTCCTCTTTATTATGTCTCAAAATACCATGTAAAGGTTTTCATTCTTTCGCAAAAATATAGAAAACATTTACAATTTCATAATTTCTCTAGCTTTTTTATTTTTTTTCATTAAAAATAGGCTTATAAATGTTTTTTAGTGAAAGAAAGAAGGGCTGGCCATTATGGAACAAAAATTGAGTGAGTCGGAGCAATATCTCTGGCATTTTATCGAAACACATATTTTAGAAATCCCTGATTATTCCATTGTAAAATTAAGCGAACGAGCCAACGTATCAACTGCGACGATTGTAAGAACCATGAAAAAGAAAGGCTATGAAGGTTTCACATCCTTCAAGCATCACTTGAAAGATAAAGAAAACCAAAATATAAATTTTTCAGCATTAGAAAAAGTAGACCGAGGAATTCGGACGGCCATTTTAAAGAATGAAGAAGAAGTAACTCGCACGATTAACATGATTGAAATTGGTAATATCGAAGATGCGATCCAAAAAATCAAGGCTTCTCGACGGATTATTATCTTTGCTAGAGGTTTTTCAGAATTAATTGCTCAGGAAATGATGGTTAAGTTTCAATTGGCTGGCAAATACTGTGAACTGCATACGGACCCAGAAATTATTAAAAATATTAGTAAAAAGTTATCAAAAAAAGATGTGGCTCTTTTTGTTTCTTTAAACGGAGAAACTCAAGAATTAGTTGTCGCTGGTAAAAACTGTTACGACTCAGAAATTGGGACTATCCTTTTAACTGCAAGCAAACACTCTAGTTTAATGAAATATATTGAAATTCCGTTCGTGGGCTTCAAATCAGAAGGCTCCTTTTTCCCCGATTATGAAGTGCGTTCACGGTTACCACTATCCATTCTGGCAAGAATTTTATTGGATGCCTATGCTCTAAGAACGACAACTTAGGCTTTCTTAAATAATAAAAAACAAGCATTCCTTCACTTAAAATAAAGGAATGCTTGTTTTTATTTTGCAACAAAACGTGCTTCTACTCGATAAATTCGTTGACCACGACTAGAAAATTTTTCTTCGTATTCTGTCATAATGTTGCCTTCAAACTCGCTATTATGCAAATCTAGCCATACACGTTCAATAATCATGCCATATTTAGAAAAGCTACTTAATGAGTATTCGAAGAGCCCTTGATTATCCGTTTTAAAATGAATTTCTCCATTTGGTTTTAAAATAATTTCATCTGTCGCTAAAAAGTTTTTATACGTTAAACGACGTTTTTCATGTTTTTTCTTTGGCCAAGGATCTGAAAAATTTAAATAGATTAAATCTACTTCATTTTCAGCAAAATATTCTGTTAATGCTTCGCCGTCTACTCGCAATAACTGTAGATTAGGTAACGGCTCGGCCACTAGCTTATCTAATGCAATCGATAAAATACTTAATTGCATATCGATACCAATATAATTAATTTCAGGATGTGTTTTAGCCATTTCATAAATAAAACGACCTTTACCTGAACCAATTTCAATGTGGATGGGATGATTATTGCCAAAACGTTCTTGCCATTTCCCTTGCCATTTTTCAGGGCCTTCTACCACATATTGTGGATATTTTGCCATATATTCTGTTGCTCCGGGTCTATTTCTTACACGCATATTTAAAATTCCTTTCTTTTAAAAACAGACTGGTGAAATTCGCCAGCCTGTGTGGATGTTAAATGAATTAGTTTAACTACTAAACATTCGTTTTAATTGTAAAATTTCTGCAGTCATTGCTCTTCTTTCGCCCTCTTGGTGATGACGAACAATCTCTTGTAAAAAGCTAAATAAACCATACCAATAAATTCGTTGAACCGTACTTTCATTCGGGATTAAACCATAAGATAGTAACCATTGATTCCAACCGGAACGAGGGACATAATGACTCAAAATCATTCCTAAATCTACCGCTGGGTCCGCGACCATCACAGAATCCCAATCTACTAAATAGAGATAATTATTCGAGACTAACCAATTCCGATGATTCACATCGCCGTGAACAGCTACATAACTAGTTTCTGGATATTCTGGTAAATGATTATATAAATAAGTGATTACTTCTTTTAAATAACTGTTTCGTTTTAATTCTTTAGGTAGTTGACGCTTATACTCTTTCAACATTGTTAGCGGGGTACAAACTTCGCCACCAATTTTTTTCAACATGTCTTTCAGCAAATTGGAATGATGCAATTGGTATAACACGTCAATCACGTCATTGCGTTTGCCAATTTCGTCCGCATGTAATAAACGTCCTTCCAGCCATTCTTGGGCTGTTAGTACGTCGCCATTCGCTGTCCGCTTTGTCCAAATCATCTTCGGGGCTAACCCTTCTTTAGACAATGCTGCAAGAAGTGGAGAAGTGTTTCGTTTAATGAACACTTTCTCTGTTTCTTTTATTCCCATGTATGTTTGACCAGTTGCGCCCTTTATCGGCTGCAGACGCCAGTCTTTATCCAACTGAAATTCCATGGAAATTATCTCCTATCTCAACACAATTTTATTGCAATTTTTACAGCAATTACCATTTTAGTCGCCAAACCTTGCTTCGTCAAGCTTCTATGTGGTTCTTTTGTAAATTTTGCTGGGTTTTCTCATCTTTATAACTTATTCAAGCGCATTGGAACATACATTTTAGTGAAAATCACAACTTCTACAATTAAGGCACCCAGAATGATCAAGCTATTTTGCAAACTGCCTAAACGAAGGCAGACAATCCCACCAAAAATAATGGCCGCAACAGATAATGCGCCGCTAATTAACCGGCGAATCGCTGCTTGTTTTTTTTCTATTGAAATTGGATATAACTGTGTCATCACCATATAATCAAATTGCGTGTACATGGGAATCAACTGGAACCCGATTAAATAGACAAACAATAAAGCAACTACCAACGCAATCCAGAATTCTTGTAAAAAGAAGAGTAGCACGCCACCAACCAAAATCAAACGAAACAATAAGCCGCTATATTCGCTACCTCGTAAAAAGCTCCGAATGAATAAGTAAGCATACGTGTTCTCAGATGTTTTTTTGACTACTCCGAGGAGAGGATCTAAGTATTTACGGCGTTTCACTGTACTACTCACTTCAGGAATATCTGTAAACAGCTGAATGAATTTATAAATTCTATGCATTCTGTTTTGTTCTTTTTGGATCATTTTTTCCCAATCCAAGAAACTCTTTTTCATCTTATTTTGCCAAATACTCGATAAACAAACGGCCAGAATGATGCCACCAATCACACCAACCCAAGGCGTCCAGTAAATAGCTCCCGTCATAATCAAGAGACTACTGATCAACCAAACAAACCACCAACTACGGTAAGTGGTTGACGAAAGATGATAGAGCCCATAGCTTTGTAAACTAAGATGTGTATAAATCATACAAACTAGCATGACCAAAAATAAAAAGAAGGTTTGAAACGACCAACCTGTTGTGACTACAATCAACGGCATCAATAGGCCACTTCCTAGAAAGCTGACCACAATCGGTAAAAGTAAAGAGTAGCGCAGCGCTCGTTTCAGATAAGCAGCGAATTGTTTTTCTTTTGGTAATAAAAAAACCTTGTCGGGCTCTTCTGTCAGAGTAGCCAACTTACCAACTTGAATGAGTAGCAGCCAGCCCAATAGAATTAACGGTCTGCCCCAAACAAAATCACGAGGTAATTCTTTTAACAACTGGGAATAGTACAGACCTAATCCGCCTAATAAAAACATACAGACTAAAACAAAATGATCATTTAAAATATAGCGCAAGTACTTGGACATTTTTTTGAAATGCCGTGACAAACGTTGACTAAAAAATTCGCCCATGTTACCCCACCTTTTCTTCCTTCGTCAAGGCAAGATAAATATCATCTAAAGAAGACTCTGGTAAATTAAATTCTGCACGTAATTCAGCCATTGTACCGTTTGCCCGTAATTTCCCTTCGTGTAGCACCACAAAACGATCACAATATTTTTCAGCTGTTGCTAAAATATGCGTGGACATTAAAATCGCTGCCCCTTGCTTACGCATCGTATCCATTAATTCTAATAAAGCATGAATTGCTAAAGGATCTAAGCCTAGAAAAGGTTCATCAATAATATATAAACTCGGTTCAATTAAGAATGCACAAAGTACCATAACTTTTTGTTTCATGCCTTTTGAAAAATTAGCAGGAAACCATTCCAATTTATTGTCTAAACGGAACGTTTTTAGTAATGGTTCTGCTCGTTTGAACGCTTCTTCTAATGGAATATCATAAGCCAAGGCCGTTACTTCGATATGCTCTTTCAATGTTAATTCTTCATATAAAGAAGGTGTTTCCGGAATATACCCGATTTTTTTACGATATTCTTCAGGTGCTTGTTGCAATGTTTCCCCGTCAATCATAATTTTGCCTTTTTGCGGCGTAAGTAACCCAATAATATTTTTGATGGTGGTACTTTTCCCCGCACCATTCAAGCCAATTAAACCAACCATTTCACCAGACTTGACGTCAAAATTAATATCTTTTAAGACAGGAATATGGCCGTAACCTCCTGTTAAATGTTCAATTGTTAAGCTCATTTCTTTTGCCTCCAACCTTTTCTCTACCATTATTAAACCCTAAGCGAACCAAGAATTCAAAAATTACTCCCTTAATTAAATGGATTTTTTTCTTTCTCTTATTATACACGAAATGAAACGAACTTTTTAGCGAACTCACGTACTTTTTCATCCACAGAGAAATCAACTTGTGGTAAAGTAAAGGAAAGAACCTAGAGAAAAGAGGAATTTTTCATGAATGATTGTATTTTTTGTAAAATTATCAACGGCGAAATCCCAAGTTATAAAGTCTATGAAGACGAGAAAGTCTACGCGTTTTTAGACATTACACAAGTGACCAAAGGGCATACCTTAATGATTCCAAAACAACACGTTGCTGATATTTTTGAATATAATGACGTTTTAGCAAGCGACGTCTTTGCTCGTATTCCTAAAGTAGCACGAGCATTAGAAAAAGCTTTTCCAGAAATGGAAGGATTAAACATTTTAAATAACAATAAGGAAGTGGCTTATCAATCCGTTTTCCATTCCCACGTTCATTTGATTCCCCGTTATTCAAAAGAAGATGATTTCTCTATTCATTTTGGCAACCATCAAGAGGACTATTCCGCCGAAGCGATGCAAGAAATTGCTGAGACCATTGCAAAGCAGGTGAACTAAATGAAAAAATTTATTAAAGGTCTCTTTTTTGGTGCAGCTGCTGGTACCATTGGCGGCTTGTTGGCTGCTCCAAGAAGCGGGAAAGAAACACGCCAACATTTAATCAATGAGCTAGAGGACTATCGTTCACTGAAAAATCAAGTCACGAATGACTGGGATCAGGTGCAACGAAATTTGGCAGTTGTCGAAGAAAACGTTCCACTGGCAACTGAATTTTCAAAAGACCTGCAACAAGAAATCACTGATTTCAAATTCCAAGCGGAACCTCGGATTGCTCAAATTAAAGAACAAATTGCTAAAATCACGGCTGAATTACCTGACACACAAACCAACAAGCAAAAGTAAAGTCTTTTATGTTAATTATTTCTTTTGTTATTAAAAACGCGAATTGTAAAATTAAGTTAGAAAAATA
>NZ_KV805546.1:0-28279 GCF_001811595.1 Enterococcus sp. HMSC078F03
AAGTACGCCAACAACGTTCCAAACGCCAGCGGATCCTAATACGCCCGTGGCGACGCCAATTGTTGAGACTGTAACAGGTAGTACAACAAAAGGCTATGAGGTCAAAGGGACTGCTGAAGTTGGCACCACCATTGAGGTTCGCGATGCAGCTGGCACGGTCCTTGGTACTGCAACAACTGGAACTGATGAAAAATATACAGTGACTTTAGCTCCAGGAAAAGCAACAGCAAATCAAACGCTGAGCGTTGTAGCGAAAAACGCTAGTGGCACGGAAAGTCAACCAGCAACGGCGACAACACCAGCTGATGTCACTGCACCAACAGTTGATAACATCACAGGTAACTCTGGTTCGGGTTATGAAATTACAGGAACAGCAGACCCTAACACAACAATCGAAGTTCGTGATCCAGCTGGGGCAGTCATTGGTACAGGTACCTCTGATGCGAATGGTGATTTTACTGTAACGCTACCAACGGGAACGACCAATCCTGGGGATACGTTAACAGTGATTGGAAAGGATAACGCGGGAAATGAAAGTCAACCGACTGAAGTCCTTGTTCCTGCTGATGCTACGGTTACAGCACCAACTGTAACAGGAGTCACAGGTAATTCAGTTGCTGGCTATCAGGTGACAGGTACCGCTGATCCGAATGCTACCATCGAAATTCGTGATGTAGATGGGAATGTGATTGCAACAGGGACTGCCGATGGGACTGGTTCCTTTGCCGTGAACCTTCCAGCTGGGACGGCAAATGCGAATGAAACATTGACAGCGTTAGCCAAAGATCCTGCTGGCAATCCAAGTACACCGACAACCTTCCAAACACCAGCAGATGAAGTAGTGGCACCGCCAAGTGTCGACAAAATTACTGGGAATACAACACAAGGATATCAAGTGACAGGTACTGCTGAACTTGGCACCACCATTGAAGTTCGTGCAACAGACGGAACAGTTTTAGGTACCGCAACAACTGGACCGACTGGCCAATATACTGTGACGTTAGCTTCAGGAAAAGCAACAGCGAAACAAACAGTGAATGTAGTTGCTAAAAATGATACTGGACTTGAGAGTCAACCAACTACAGCTATGACACCCGCTGATGTTACCACACCAACAATTGGTGACATTACTGGAGATTCAACAACTGGTTATGAAATCACTGGGACGGCGGACCCTAATACCACCATTGAAGTACGGAACCCAGATGGAACAATTATTGGTACAACGACAACGGATGATCAAGGAAACTTTACTGTGGACCTTCCAGCGGGAGCCGCTAATCCTGGTGATACATTAACAGTTGTTGGAAAAGACGGTGACGGCAATGAAAGTCAACCAACGGAAGTGACGGTCCCTGAAGATGCAACCGTAGCAGCACCAACTGTGACGACTGTTACAGGAACAACCGCCACTGGGTATCAAGTAACCGGCACGGCAGAGCCAAATGTCACCATTGAGATTCACAATGAAGCAGGTTTAGTTATTGCTACGGGAACAACTGATGGTGCTGGCGCCTTTACAATCACTCTTCCGACGGGCACAGCAACAGCTAACGAAGCCTTAACTGCCATTGCGAAAGATGCTGCTGGGAAAGAAAGTAATCCGACTGCTTTCAAAACACCTGCTGATCCAGATGCACCAGTCGCGACACCTACTGTTGACAAAATCACTGGTAGCACGACAAAAGGCTATCAAGTAGTAGGAGCAGCAGAAGTTGGTACAACAGTTGAGGTGCGTGACGCCGATGGCACAGTCCTTGGCATGGCAACTACTGGAACTGATGGCAAATACACAGTGACTTTAGAGCCAGGGAAGGCCTCAGCTAACGAAACAATAACTGTCGTAGCGAAAAATGCAACAGGAAAAGAAAGTCAGCCAGCTACAGCAACTACACCAGCCGACTTAGCCACACCAACCATTGATTCTATTACCGGAAATTCTAGTAAAGGTTACGAAATCACTGGAACGGCGGAGCCCAAAACTACTATTGATGTCCGTGACGCAGACGGAACCATCATTGCTGCTACAACTGCTAACGAAACCGGCCAATATACGGTGACTCTACCAGCTGGCGTAGTGACACCAGGAGAAACGATTACGATTATTAGCAAAGATAGCGCTGGTAATGAAAGTCAACCAGCTACAGCCGTTATTCCAGCGGATGTTGTTTTAGCGGCGCCAACTATTACGAAGGTTGAAGGAAACAAAGCCAATGGCTATACAGTCACTGGAACTGCTGATCCAAATGTCACGGTTCAATTTTACAATAGCAGTGAAAAATTATTGGCAAGTGGCAATACAACTACTGGAGGCACCTTCTCCGTTCATATTGCAGCAGGGTTAGCAACAGAAAAAGAAACGTTAACCGCACTAACCACAGATACACAAGGAAATGTGAGTCCTAAAACCACATTTATGACGCCAGCCGATATTACGGGAGAACCAGAAATTAAAATTGCGGCACCAACTGTTTCTTCAGTTTTAGGAACGTCTAAAGCCGGCTACCTCATCAAAGGAACAGCTGAACCAAACCGAATCATTCAAATTAGTAACCGACTATTAAGAAGTGTGATTGCTGTAGGTGCCACCGATGCTGAGGGCAACTTCGCTATCCAATTAACAGCGGGACAAGCGACTGCTCAACAAAGTTTACTTGCGACAGCTACCGATGGCGCAGGACATTACAGTACGGCTACAACCTTCATGACACCAGCCGACCCAACGAATCCTGGAGGAGGCAATGGTAACACTGGCGGAAATAACGGCAATACAGGCGGCAACACAGGAAACAATGGCGCAACTGGTGGGAATAATGGGAATGGTTCAAACACAGGTTCAAATCCAAATGGAGGTTCTGGTTTAGGCACAACAGGTTCTGGCTTAGGTTCACTAGGCAATGGCCTCGGTACAAATGGTAGTGGCTACAATCCGAAACTAAGTACCATCAGTTATGGCACTGGAAATCACGGGAAAACAGGCTACTTACCTAGTACAGGTGAAAAAGAGTCCTCAGCCGTGACAACAAGTTTGTTTGGCGCCTTTGTCGCATTCCTTGCGAGCATGGGAATCATCAAACGCAAACGTAAAAACTAGCTCTCTCCTTTAATTCCTATAGATGAGAAAACGTATTGTTGAGAATTCCCCACTCAATGATACGTTTTCTCGTTCCATTTAATGAAGAAAAATTGCCAAATAGAATAAAATGTGCTATTCTATTTTCAGAAAATCGAAGGAACAAGCAGTGAAAGTGCTAAATCCAACCTGAATTTTTTAATGCAGGAGGAGTGGGCGCTTTTTTTGTTGTTATGAAGAAAGGAAGCTAATTATGCAATCAGCTACAATGGAATTTGATACAATTGCGGCGATTTCTACGCCGCCAGGTGAAGGTGCGATTAGTATTGTTCGCTTAAGTGGCGAGCAAGCAGTTGCTATTGCAAACAAAGTTTATCGGTCAGGCACTAAAGATTTAGCTAAAGTCCCCACGCACACGATTCATTATGGTCATATTGTTGATCCGCAAAACGATCAATTGATTGATGAAGTCATGCTTTCTGTGATGCGGGCACCGAAAACATTTACACGAGAAGACGTGGTAGAAATTAACTGTCATGGCGGCATTGTCGTGGTGAACCAATTACTGCAATTACTGTTACGTGAAGGCGCACGAATGGCCGAACCTGGGGAATTTACAAAACGTGCTTTTCTAAATGGCCGAATGGATCTTTCACAAGCAGAAGCAGTGATGGACTTAATCCGTGCTAAAACAGATAAAGCGATGAATGTTGCATTGAACCAATTGGATGGTAACTTGTCGGCGTTAATTCGTTCATTAAGACAAGAAATTTTAAATACTTTAGCGCAAGTAGAAGTTAATATTGATTATCCAGAGTATGATGATGTCGAAGAATTAACCACGAAATTACTTTTAGAAAAAGCCGAATTTGTGAAAGCGCAGATTCAACAATTATTAACGACCGCTAAACAAGGAAAAATTTTGCGAGAAGGTCTAAGTACAGCAATTATTGGCCGACCAAATGTCGGGAAATCCAGTTTGTTAAACCATCTGTTACGAGAAGAAAAAGCTATCGTTACAGATATTGCTGGAACGACACGTGATGTCATTGAAGAATACGTTAACGTTCGCGGCGTTCCTTTAAAATTAATTGATACAGCGGGGATTCGCGAAACAGAAGACATTGTGGAACGAATTGGTGTCGAACGTAGCCGCAAAGCGTTAGCAGATTCGGATTTAATTTTGTTAGTCTTAAATCAAAGCGAAGAATTGACAGAGGAAGATCGTCAACTGTTGGAAGCAACGAAAGGCTTAAAACGCGTTATTCTTTTAAATAAAATGGACTTACCGACAAAACTAGATCCTAACGAATTACAAGAATTAGTCCCTGCAGAAGAAATTTTATCCGTTTCGGTGTTGTCAAACACAGGCTTAGACCAGTTAGAAACGAAAATTGCTGATCTTTTCTTTGGCGGCCAAACAGGCGAAAAAGATGCTACCTATATTTCTAATACACGTCATATTGCTTTGCTGGATCAAGCAGCGCTTTCGTTACAAGAAGTGATTAACGGCATCGAAGCAGGTATGCCAGTCGATTTAGTTCAAATTGATATGACCCGTTGTTGGGATTATTTAGGGGAAATCGTCGGCGATAGTGTCCAAGATGAATTAATTACACAGTTATTTAGTCAATTTTGTTTAGGAAAATAAGACAAGAGAGGAATTTTTTATGAATCAATATCAAGCAGAATCATATGATGTTATTGTCGTCGGTGCTGGACATGCTGGCTCTGAAGCAGCCTTAGCAGCCGCACGAATGGGCGTTAAAACGTTACTTTTAACGATTAATTTAGATATGGTTGCTTTTATGCCATGTAACCCTTCTGTTGGTGGACCTGCCAAAGGAGTCGTTGTCCGAGAAATCGATGCATTAGGCGGCGAAATGGGTAAAAACATTGATAAAACCTACATCCAAATGCGGATGCTAAATACTGGTAAAGGTCCAGCAGTGCGTGCGTTGCGCGCGCAAGCTGACAAACATGCCTATGCGACAGAAATGAAACATACCATTGAAAAAGAAGAAAATTTAACCCTTCGTCAAGGGATTGTTGAAGAATTAATCGTGGAAGATGGCGTTTGTCGTGGTGTTGTAACTTCAACAGGTGCCGCATACCGTAGTCAAGCAGTGGTGATTACTGCCGGTACTGCCTTGCGTGGCGAAATTATTATTGGTGAATTAAAATATTCATCAGGACCAAACAATTCGCAACCTTCCGTTGGTTTAGCCAATCATTTAAAAGAATTAGGTTTAGAAATCGATCGCTTTAAAACAGGAACGCCGCCACGAGTAAAATCAAGTACGATTGATTATTCTGTGACAGAGGAACAACCAGGCGATAAAGAACCCAACCACTTTAGTTACAGCACGCCAGATAGTGCCTACAATCAAAACCAAGAACCTTGTTGGTTAACTTATACGAATGAAACAACGCATGAAATTATTCAAAAAAATCTACACCGCGCCCCAATGTTTACTGGGATTGTTGAAGGTGTGGGCGCTCGGTATTGCCCATCCATCGAGGACAAAATTGTTCGTTTTGCAGACAAACCAAGACACCAATTGTTCTTGGAACCAGAAGGGTTGAATACCGAAGAAGTTTACGTCCAAGGCTTATCTACTTCTTTACCAGAAGATGTCCAAACAGAAATGCTTCATTCTATTGAAGGATTAGAAAAAGTAGAAATGATGCGTACAGGTTACGCCATTGAATACGATGTGGTAGTCCCTCACCAATTACGCCCAACATTAGAAACAAAGGTCATTGAGAATCTTTATACAGCAGGTCAAACGAACGGAACTAGTGGCTACGAAGAAGCTGCTGGTCAAGGCTTGATGGCAGGAATTAATGCTGCATTGAAAATTCAAGGCAAAGAGCCTCTTGTTTTAAAACGTAGTGACGGCTATATTGGCGTCATGATTGACGATTTAGTTACAAAAGGTACCAACGAACCTTATCGCTTATTAACGTCACGTGCGGAGTATCGTTTGATTTTACGACATGACAATGCGGACTTACGTTTAACAGAAATGGGTCATGAAATTGGCTTAGTCAAAGAAGAACAATATGCCGCCTATCTAGTCAAAAAAGCGGCTGTTGAAGCGGAAATTGCCCGCTTAGGCAAACATCGGATTAAACCAACCAAAGAAGTGCAAGCATTTTTGGAAACCAAAGGCGCTGCTGGCTTAAAAGACGGTATTTTAGCTAGAGATTTTCTGAAACGCCCAGAAATCAGTTATCAAGAAGTCGCTCAATTTATTCCCGCACCTGAAGAGGCGCTCGATCCGAAAGTGATTGAACAAGTAGAAATTCAAATCAAGTACGAAGGCTACATTAAAAAAGCCATGGAAAAAGTTGAGAAACTAAAACGCATGGAAGCAAAACGCATTCCAGAAAACATTGATTACCAAGCGATTAACGGCTTGGCTACAGAAGCAAAACAAAAACTACAAAAAATCCAACCAGAAACGATTGCCCAAGCAAGCCGTATCAGCGGTGTGAACCCCGCTGACATTAGCATTTTGATGGTCTACATCGAACAAGGAAAAATCGCGAAAGTGCAAGGATAATAAAAATTTGAAGCAGTTGCTTCTTCACGGATGATTGATTGTGAAGAAGCAACTGCTTTTTTGTTTTGAATTAGTCTACTCTTTTTTCTAAACTACAAAAAAAGACTGTCTTAAATAATTTCACAAACTGACCTATACTGAAAGCGCAAACAAATGATAGGAGTGGAACAAATGACAGATTGGTTAGGAATTAAAGGAAAAGTAGTGATTGTTACAGGAGGCTCATCTGGTATTGGTCGCAGCATTGTTGAAAGCTTGTTAGCACAAGAGGTCTATGTCGCTAATTTTGATATTTCAGCATCAGAAACGCAACATGAGCATTTACTCTTTGTGAAAGTCGATGTAACTTCTCGAGCAGAAGTAGAAGCAGGTGTCGCTCAAGTGGTTGAAAAATTTGGAACCGTAGATGGCCTAGTAAACAATGCCGGCATCAATATTCCACGTCTATTGGTGGATAAAAATCATCCTCATGGGCCTTATGAATTATCGGATGAGGTATTCGACAAAATTGTAGCCATCAATCAAAAAGGGCTCTACCTAATGAGCCAAGCAGTGGGCCGGATTCTTGTACAAAAACAAGCAGGTGTCATTATTAATATGTCTTCAGAAGCTGGATTAGAAGGCTCCGAAGGGCAAAGTGCTTACGCTGCAACGAAAGCAGCGGTCAGCAGTTATACACGTTCATGGGCTAAAGAGTTAGGAAAATCAAACGTCCGTGTCGTGGGGATTGCGCCAGGCATTATGGAAGAAACTGGCTTGCGCACTTTAGCATACGAAGAAGCATTGGCTTATACACGAAACATTTCTGTGGAGCAATTGCGAGCAGGTTATTCAAAAACAAGTACGATTCCATTAGGTCGTAGCGGAAAACTCCATGAAGTCGCTGACTTAGTATGCTATTATTTATCAGACCGTTCAAGCTATATTACAGGCATCACCACAAACGTAGCTGGAGGTAAAACAAGAGGATAGAGGTGGGAAAACTAAATGACGCTAGTAAATAGATGGTACCAAGTAATAAAATTACTAGTTGATCACAAAGGAATGAGCTTACAGGAATTGCAAGAGAAATTAGCCGCAAGTCCTCAAACAGTTCGTAAAAACATTGATACATTGAATGATGAATTAATCGGTATCGCCCAAATTATTCAGAAGGAAAATCTCTTTCAGTTAGAAATCAATAACTTTGAAGGTTTTGAAGAGGTTTTGTCTGGACGGCTAAAAAGGGAATCTGATTTTAATTCTTCAAGCAAGCGTGTTTCCTACATTATCAAACGATTAATAGAAGAAGATCAATTTATTTCAACTTATGATTTATCCGAAGAACTCGCCGTTAGTCGCGGCACAGTTAATAAAGACATTAAGCGCATGAAAGAGCTGATTGCTCCTTGGCAGGTTGCGGTTGTAGGTACGCCAAACCGTGGCATTCATTTAGAAGGAAAAGAGTTTGATTTACGCTTGCTTCATGTGAATTACGTCCAAGAATATTTTGAAGAACAGTTTCTTCATGAAACTACCAAACAAATGATACAAAAAATAATCAAAGAAACAAGACTAGCGAAACAAGATAGTTTTCTTTTACGAAGAGTGGTTTCAATTGTTTTGCAGCGTGTTTTAGCTGGAAAACTCATTACGGAACTACCACCAGAATATGTTGATTATGTTCGTCATAACGAGCAGATTGAAGAACTGATGTATCACTTGGAAATAACCTATAATGTAACGTTAAGCCAATGGGAACGTTCCTTTATCAGCTTTCCTTTTAACATCAACACAAACCATATTCGTAATTCTTTATTGACTGATGAAGGACTTTTAGCTGACTATTTTCAAAAAATGATGAAAAAAATTCATCATTCAGTTGTTGTTGAATTTGATGAGGACTTCTTGTTTTCAGAAATGAAAGATCATTTAAGAAACGTGATGAATCGACTCGTTTTTCATGTGGAATGTCACGATTTATTTTATGGAGAAATTGAACGACAATATCCTTTGGCCTATGAATTAGCCAAGATTGGCTTGCAAGAATTGGGCCGTTTGTTGAATCGTTGTGTGCCGACGGTTGAATTTGGGTATCTCGCTTTGTATTTTGAACTAGCATTGAGAGGGAACTATGAAGCGGGAGCCAAAAAAGAAATCGCTGTAATCTGCAGTACAGGTCATGGAACGGCCTTGATCATTCAGCGGCAATTGGAAAAAGTTTTGGGTCCAGACGTCCAGATTGCCCATTTTTCTGAAGAAGAGGCAGAGAGAAGAGAATTGAATCAATATTTTGCTATTTTTACAACCATTCCCTTAAAAAATATTCGACCACAAACACCGATGATCCATTTAACTAATTTATTTAACGATACTTGGCTCAGAAATGAGTGGCAGAGAGCAAAAGAAATTCGTTCCGTGGAATCTCAAAATATTCATATGACCTATCAATTATTAGAGAATACTCAAGGTTACCGAGCGAATATCCAGAAAATGATTGCTGATTTAGAAGCAGAAAAATTAGTAGATCCCCAATTTATCGAACGAATTTTTACTAGAGAAGATCAACAAACAACTATTTTTGAATCGGGGATTGCCTTTCCCCATACAATTAACCAAGCCTTATCAACGATTATTTTATCGATTGGGGTTTTTGAAGAATCACTGGTTACACCAGAAGGTAAAGTTGATGTTATTTTACTGTTGGGTATTCCAGAAGAGCTGACGGCCACTGTTGAAGCAGAGTTACTACAACTATATGACCGCTTGTTTACAATCGCAGGAGACGAACGTTTACGTAATGAATTACGGAAGCAACGAGATGTTTTAGCGGTTAAAGAGTGGATGCAAAGGAAGGGGATTATCATATGAGTTTTATCTACGTATTCGGGGCGCTTTTTTTAACAGCTTACTTCGTTCAGATAGCTATGGGAATGAAACAGATTAAACACTTTAATCAAAACTACCAAGAATTGCGACAATTAGGGAAAGTCGCGATTGGTCGACGTGCAGGGAAGTTAAAAGCAGGCACGATTATCTTGTTTGCTGTGGATTCACAAGGGAAAATCTTAGCCGCTAGAAAGATGCAAGGTGTCACCGTTTTAGCTAAATTTCATCCCTTACCTCAGTACGTGAACGAGGATATTCATTATATGGATCATTACCATCCACTCGTACAAAAGGAAAATAAATTAACCCAACAAGCGATGGAAAATGCACGAGAAATTTACTTACGTGTTGAGCTTGGCAATTATCAAGAAACACAACCATTAACGCCGCTTAATGGAGCCAAAATTCAATGGCAATTATGGAAAAATAAAGTACAAACAAAATTGAAAGGAAGTGTCGAGTAATGTCTTATATTACAAAATTTGCGGAAGGATTTATGCACCTTTTCCAAACAGGAGCAGAAACATTTATTTCTTGGATGACAGGCATCGTACCTGTTGTTTTGATGTTAATGGTAGCTATGAATACTTTAATTGCTTTTCTAGGGGAAGAAAGAGTAACCAAAGTAGCCAAACTTTCTGCCAAAAATCCTGTTACGCGATATTTAGTGTTGCCTTTTTTATCCGCTTTTATGTTAGGCAATCCAATGTCCTTTACGATGGCACGATTTTTACCAGAATACTATAAACCTAGCTATTATGCTGCACAAGCGCAATTTTGTCATACCAGTAATGGAGTTTTCCCTCATATTAATCCTGGTGAATTGTTCGTTTGGTTAGGGATTGCGCAAGGGATTGATACGTTAGGACTAAATTCGATGGACCTAGCGATTCGCTATATGTTTGTAGGGATATTAATGAATTTTATTGGCGGTTGGGTTACCGATTTCACTACCGCCTATGTTTGCAAACAACAAGGAATTACCCTTAGTAAAACAGTAGAGATTGCTGTAGATTAGAAAGGAGCAAGGTGAGATGACGTACAATAGTATTAAGGTAGTTAAAGGAAATGGCGGTTATGGTGGGCCCTTAGTGATTACACCGACAGAAGAAAAACATAAATTTATTTATATTACAGGTGGCGGCGAGAAACCCGCAATCGTTGATAAAATCGTAGAATTGACAGGAATGGAAGCGGTCAATGGTTTTAAGACATCGATTCCGGATGATGAAATCGCATTAGCCATTATTGATTGTGGAGGCACTCTTCGTTGCGGAATTTATCCTAAAAAAGGAATTCCTACTATTAACGTTGTTCCAACTGGCAAAAGTGGTCCCTTAGCACAATACATTAATGAGACAATTTATGTTTCCGCTGTAGGCCCGAAACAGATTACATTGACATCAGAAGAAGCTGCTGCTGATACAGAAAAGCCCACCTCGAAAAAAACAGAATTTAAATATGATACAAGTAAAAAAATTACTGAACAAAAAGCGGAACAACAAAGTTTTGTTGCGAAAATTGGTATGGGTGCAGGAAAAGTTGTAGCGACATTCAACCAATCAGCCCGTGAAGGCGTACAAACGATGATCAACACAGTGATTCCGTTTATGGCATTTGTTTCTTTATTAATTGGTGTGATTCAAGGTTCAGGAATTGGTGAATTTTTTGCCAATATCATGGCGCCATTGGCAGGAAACATTGTGGGGTTAACAATTATTGGTTTTATTTGTTCTCTGCCGTTTCTTTCTCCTTTATTAGGTCCTGGAGCAGTAATCAGCCAAGTAATTGGTACGTTAATTGGTGTGGAAATTGGAAAAGGCAACATTCCGCCACAACTAGCTCTACCAGCATTGTTTGCTATTAATACACAAAACGCGTGCGACTTTATTCCCGTGGGCTTAGGCTTGGAAGAAGCTGAAGCCGAAACCGTTGAAGTCGGGGTCCCTTCTGTTTTATATTCTCGTTTCTTAAATGGTGCCCCTCGAGTACTAGTTGCTTGGTTAGCAAGTTTTGGATTGTATAGTTAAAAAATTTTTTTGGAGGATGGGAAATGTCAGTATTTACAACAAAGGTTCAGTCTATTGGACCAGAAGCCGAATTATTTAAAGAAGAAAAAATGGTCATCTTATTTGGAAAAGATGCACCAGATGCTTTAGCAGATTATTGTTATAACATTGAGGTTCAGCCAGTCACAGAAGCGATTACGGACAAGCAAACGTTAGTGATTGATGAACAAACTTACCAGATTACCGCTGTAGGCGAGGTAGTATTAACTAATTTAGACACATTGGGTCACATTACTATTAAATTTGATGGCGCAACAACACCTGAATTACCAGGTACATTATATGTTGAAGAAAAAGCTATTCCTGAAATAACTGTTGGTACAACAATCACTATTCTATAATTATCGTTTAAGGGAGGAACGTAAAAGATGGAATTTATGCTAGATACAATTAATCTTGAGGCTATTCGAAAGTATCAGAAAATTTTACCACTGGCAGGCGTAACGTCTAATCCTAGTATTGTTAAGCAAGCAGGAAAAATTGACTTCTTTGCGCAGATGAAAGAAATAAAAAAAACGATTGGACAAGCGAGTTTGCACGTCCAAGTGGTCGGTCAAACGACAGAAGAGATGCTAGAAGATGCCCAAACCATTGTACAACAATTAGGCCAAGAAACATTCATTAAAATCCCAGTCAATGAAGCAGGCTTGGCAGCCATCAAACAACTAAAGCAGGCAAATTATCGGATAACAGCAACCGCTATTTATACAGAATTTCAAGGTTATCTAGCGATTGCGGCAGGTGCAGATTATTTAGCGCCTTATTATAATAGGATGGAGAATTTAACAATTGATTCTCAAAAGGTTATTGAGCATTTAGCTGCAGAAATTAAACGGACGAACGCAAAGAGTAAGATCTTAGCTGCTAGTTTTAAAAACGTGGCACAAGTTAATCAAGCCTGTCAAATGGGGGCGCAAGCGGTCACTATCGCACCAGAACTCGTGACACAAGGCTTGGCAATGCCCGCCATTCAAAAAGCAGTAACTGATTTTCAGGAAGATTGGGTTGCTGTTTTTGGAGTAGAAACGGTAAAAGAATTAACATAAAAAGAACGAGAAGAAAAAGCGGTCATTTTTCTTCTCGTTCTTTTTTTGTTTCACATGAAACATCTACGATTATTCACTTGCTTAAAAATTAGACAATTTCCTTTATTTGTCAAAGAATTTCTTAAAAAAAAGGGTTATCTTTTGGGTATTTTTTTTGGTAGCAGTATGATGAGGGTATCAAATGATAGGAGGAAACGAGAATGAGATACACAAATGGAAATTATGAAGCATTTGCTCGACCAAGAAAACCAAAAGGTGTAGATGACAAGAGTGCCTACATCGTTGGTGGTGGCCTAGCAGGTTTAGCAACGGCTGTTTTCTTAATTCGTGACGGTCAAATGAAGGGCGAAAATATTCACATTTTTGAAGAACTCACGCTGTCTGGCGGTTCTTTAGATGGTAAATTTATTCCCCATGATGGCTTTGTCACTCGCGGCGGACGCGAAATGGAAAACCATTTCGAGTGTTTGTGGGATCTATTTCGTTCGGTACCATCATTAGAAGTAGAAGATGCCTCTGTCCTAGATGAGTTTTACCGGTTAGATTTAGATGATCCGAATTCTTCAAATTGCCGCATTATTCATAACCGTGGCGAACGTGTCCCAGATGATGGACAATTTACTTTATCCAAAAAAGCACAAAAAGAAATCGTTGATTTATTTATGACTTCTGAAGATCAATTAATTGGCAAAAAAATTGAAGATGTTTTCGGCGAAGAATTTTTTGAATCCAACTTTTGGATCTATTGGTGTTCAATGTTTGCTTTTGAAAAATGGCACTCTGCCATTGAAATGCGCCGCTACATCATGCGCTTTATCCACCACATCAAAGGTTTGCCTGACTTTACAGCTTTGAAGTTTACCAAATACAATCAATACGAATCGTTAGTGAAACCATTATTAAGCTTTTTAACCAATCAAGGGGTAGACTTTCAATATGAAACAACGATCAATGATATCCAAGTCGACATCAAAGGAGCTACTAAAGTTGCTCGGCGATTATTGCTGACACAAGCGGGCAAAACCAAAGAAATTCCTTTAACTGAAAATGATTTAGTCTTCGTAACGAATGGCTCAATTACTGAAAGTTCGACGCAAGGAGATCATCATACACCAGCACCAATTACTCATGAACTAGGGGGAAGTTGGAATCTCTGGAAAAACTTAGCAAAACAATCCCCAGAATTTGGGCACCCAGAAGTTTTCTGTGAAAATTTACCAGATGAAAGTTGGTTTGTCTCAGCAACGATTACGTGGGAAAATTTCGATATTGAACCGTATCTTTCTCGGTTAACACATCGTAAATTACGCACAGGAAAAATTGTCACAGGTGGTATTATTACTATCAAAGACTCTAATTGGATGATGAGTTTTGCTATGCATAGACAACCGCATTTCAAAGAACAAAATGATCAACAATCTATAACTTGGGTATATGGATTGCTTTCTAATAAACCAGGAAATTATATTAAAAAACCAATCGAACAATGTACAGGCCAAGAAATTACGCAAGAGTTACTTTATCATTTAGGGGTCCCAGAAGGGGAAATTGAACGTATTTCAGAAGAATCGGCTACCACTATTCCGGTGTATATGCCGTTTATCACTTCTTACTTTATGTTAAGAGAACCAGGCGATCGACCATTAGTTGTACCAAACGGCTCTAAAAATCTTGCTTTCATTGGGAACTTCGCAGATACTGAACGAGATACGGTGTTTACAACAGAGTATTCTGTACGGACAGCGATGGAAGCTGTATATCAATTGCTAGAGGTTGAACGCGGAGTACCAGAAGTGTTTGCTTCTGCATACGACTTGCGCGTCTTAGCAAACTCTGTTTATTATTTATCTGACAAGAAAAAATTAACAGAAATGGATATGCCGTTCGTGGAACGCAAAATGGTTGAACACTTTGTGAAGAAATTTGAGGATACGTATATCGGTGATATTTTAAGAGAAAATCATTTAATTTAGTTGAAAAAGCGAGTGTAAATCACTCGCTTTTTTGGTTGTTTTATTAACCGTTGAATAAATATTCATTATTATGTATATTTCTTTTGTGATTTTATGAATATTAAATATATAATATATCGAATGGGGGTAGAAAGTATACAACTTCGCAAAAAAATCTTAATTTCTGAAGAGACTTTTTCAAAATTTTGTTGAAAAGAAGGCGCATTTTTACCATAGTTTCTTCACATTTAACGGCTATTATTTAAACATACCCGATAAACAAAACCCTAACAAAACACTTTTTCATTTTTTAACTCCTCCGCCCGCCCTTCCCCAAAGGGCGGGTTATTTTTTTGCGTTAAGCAGTTGGCATTTTGTGGGGAAAGGATTATCATTATAGAAGAAGTATATAGAAAAAGGCGGCGAGAAGATGGGACGTTGGCAAAAATTACAACAAGCAATGAGTGCTGGTGTAGAGGCGGCGATTGACGCTGGCTGGGACCGCCAAGCTGTTTATGGATTAGTGGAAAGCGCCATAAAAGACACGCGTTTCTTGCCACTTAAGCAAGCGAAAACAGCAGTCGCGGAACTGTTTTCTGAAGTGGAAGAAGTGGGCTCTTCAGCGTATGAGCGATTATTTCGCTTTTCGGCTTATCGTCCGCAAGAAAAGCTCTCGTTACTTTTATGGCAATTAGGTGCAGTGTTGGATCAGCATGGCATGTTGCAATTAGTAGGACCTTATCGTTTCTCGAAGACGATTGCACCGCATGCGACGTTTTGGCACTTACTGGCAAAAACAGTTCAAAAAGCCTATCCGTTAGGTCTTCTTGGGAGCTTTAATCAAGAGAAAGCGAAAAAGATACATCAATTGAGAATGTATATTGATCGTCAAAATATCACGTATATCCGCGATTTTTTTAAACAAGAAGGGGACACCGATGAACAGGCATTAAAACGTTATGTTTTTGCGGCCAAGCCGCAAGGAATGGGCGGGCGGAAACTGAAAAAAAGCTCTGCTCGTTTGCATAACAAATACCCTGAGGGGGCATCTTATTCTTTAATTAATAAGAAACGATTGACGCCTAATTTTCACAGTGAGTTTATTTTGAATGAAGAAGGGACCTTTGTAACCCAGTGGGATGTGTTAGTTGAGGACTGGCGAGGCAGATTAATTAGTAATCCAGCCTATTATCAAGCGGCCAAAAACAGTGAATACCAGGAAAAAGTCTTGAATGGTGAATCGTTTAATTATGCAAATCGGAATAATCGTACCCATGAATTACTAGATAGTTCACCACCAGGGAGATTTGATCATCAATTACGAAAAACAGCCAAAAAAGGTTGGTTAAGTCCCCGTATCCAAGAATACGACTACCGCAGAGAACGACAAATAAAGTGCGATGATTATAGTAAGTAAAACAAGCCAATGTTTCACATGAAACATTGGCTTGTTTTAATCTTAGAGAAAGGCGGTTTTCGTTGCCGCCAATTGAACATTTTGGCCCATGGCTAGAGACTTTTTACCACATAAAAAGGCGGATTTTTCTTTTATCATTCAGGCAAAAATCTTCCGAAAAGCATTGCAAGAAATTGCTATTTGCGTTAAAGTAGGAAAAGATGATTGTGAAACATTTTTCTGTTTCACAAAAAAGGAAGGAGTCTTTATGCTACCCGAAGAATTTAGACAACTATTAGCCGCAAAAGGCATTGAATTGACAGACCAACAGATGACACAATTTGACCAATATTTCCATTTATTAGTAGAATGGAATGAAAAAATGAATTTAACAGCCATTACAGAAGAAAAAGAAGTTTATTTGAAACATTTCTATGATTCTGTTTCGTTGGCATTCTTTGAAGATTTTGCCAGTGACAAAGCCATTTGTGATGTTGGCGCAGGCGCAGGATTTCCAAGTATTCCTTTGAAAATTGTTTTTCCTTCATTAAATGTCACAATTGTTGACTCTTTAAATAAACGAATTACTTTCCTAACAGAGTTGGTGAATCAACTAGGTTTGGCTAATGTTTCTTTGTATCATGATCGTGCAGAAACATTTGGTCAAAAAGCAGAATTTCGTGGCGCGTTTGATTACGTTACAGCGCGAGCAGTTGCACGGTTGAATGTTTTAAGTGAACTGTGTTTACCCTTAGTTAAAAAAGAAGGCTATTTTTTAGCCTTAAAAGCATCGAAAAGTGAAGAAGAAATTAATGAAGCAAAACCTGCAATCGCTACATTAGGCGGTCAATTTCAAAAAGAAGTTGGTTTTACTTTGCCGATTACGGCAGACGAACGCCACATTGTCGTGATTCAAAAGAAAAAAGAAACCCCTAAAAAATATCCCAGAAAACCTGGATTACCAAATAAACAACCGATTAAATAAGATGGAGGCACACACATGACACGAATTATTTCTGTAGCGAACCAAAAAGGCGGCGTTGGTAAAACAACGACCACTGTAAATTTAGGCGCATGTTTAGCAAACTTAGGCAAAAAAGTCTTACTGATCGACATTGATGCACAAGGAAATGCTACCAGTGGCATGGGTGTCCCTAAACCAGATGTCGCACACGATGTGTATGATGTCCTTGTAAATGAAGAACCAATCACTAGCGTGGTTCAACATACCAGCCGTGAAAATTTAGATATTGTTCCTGCTACTATTCAATTAGCAGGCGCCGAAATTGAGTTAACTTCAATGATGGCTCGAGAATCGCGCTTGAAATTAGCAATTGATGAAGTAAGAGACATGTATGATTTCGTTTTAATTGATTGCCCGCCTTCTCTAGGGCATTTAACAATCAATGCTTTTACAGCAAGTGATTCGATTCTAATTCCTGTTCAATGTGAATATTACGCATTAGAAGGCTTGAGTCAATTGCTAAATACGATTCGCTTGGTTCAAAAACATTTTAACCCTGAATTGAAAATTGAAGGGGTCTTGTTAACCATGTACGATGCTCGGACCAATTTAGGTGCCGAAGTCGTTGAAGAAGTCCGTAAATATTTCCGTGAAAAAGTCTATGACACGATTATTCCAAGAAATGTCCGTTTATCCGAAGCACCAAGTCATGGTTTACCAATCATTGACTATGATATTCGCTCAAAAGGTGCCGAAGTGTATCAAGCACTAGCAAAGGAAGTGTTGGAGAATGAATAAAGGCAAAGGTTTAGGCAGAGGCATCGATGCCTTGTTTCAAGATATCGCAAAGCTAGAAGATGTCGACGTTAAGAACGAACAAGTGACAGAAATTCTATTAAACGAACTTCGTCCCAATCCTTACCAACCGCGGAAAACATTTGATGAAACCTCTTTACAAGAACTTGCAAACTCGATTCTACATTCCGGTGTGTTTCAACCGATTATTGTCCGTAAATCGGCAGTTAAAGGCTATGAAATTATTGCAGGTGAGCGTCGGTTCCGGGCTTCTAAATTAGCCGGCAAAGAAAAAATTCCTGCAATTATTCGCGAATTTGATGAAGAATCCATGATGCAAGTTGCTGTTTTGGAAAACTTACAAAGGGAAGATTTAAATCCGCTAGAAGAAGCAGAAGCCTATGAAATGCTAATGAAAAATTTGAAATTAACACAAGCGGAAGTCGCAGAACGTTTGGGAAAAAGTCGCCCGTATATTGCCAATTATTTACGGTTGCTAACCTTACCAGATGCGGTCAAAGCAATGGTTCAAAAACAAAGCATGTCAATGGGTCAAGCACGGACGTTATTAGGCTTGAAGAACAAAGAACAGCTATTACCATTAGCTAATCGTTGTATTAAAGACAATTTAACGGTTCGACAATTAGAACAACTTGTCGCTGAATTAAACGAAACACAAGGCAAAAAGGGCAAAAAAGCGAAAAAAGCCATCAAAGAAAAACCCATTTATATTCGTGAAAGTGAAGACCGTTTAATGGATAAATTTGGGACAACCGTAGCAATTCAAGAAAAAGAAGGCAAAGGAAAAATTGAAATTGAGTACTTGTCCTCTTCGGATTTGGCTAGGATTTTAGATATTTTAGATATTCATTTTGACGAGGAATAAGAAGCAAGGTGAGAAAGTAAGATAGAAAGTCACAAATCCTTTTGCTAGTTTCGTTAAAAAATGGTATTGTAATCATGGTATTTTTATATAAGTAAGAGAAGAAAGAAGGCTTGGAACATGTATGATTTAGGCGATATTGTCGAAATGAAAAAGCCGCATGCTTGCCAAGCAAATCGTTGGCAAATCATTCGCATGGGCGCTGATATCAAAATCAAGTGCACGAATTGCGGGCATATTGTCATGATGCCGCGTCGTGATTTTACTAAAAAATTAAAAAAAGTAATCGAGAAAAAAGCAGACTAATGCTTTGATGCCTCTAATAGAAAAGAGAATAGACTGAGAGAAAGAGTGGAAAACAAATGGCACTAACAGCTGGAATTGTCGGCTTACCAAACGTTGGTAAATCGACCCTATTTAACGCAATTACAAAAGCAGGAGCAGAAGCTGCAAATTATCCCTTTGCAACGATTGATCCGAACGTCGGCATGGTTGAAGTACCAGATGCCCGTTTACAACGCTTGACAGAACTAGTAAAACCGAAAAAAACAGTTCCCACAACGTTTGAATTTACAGACATCGCCGGAATTGTTAAAGGTGCCAGCAAAGGAGAAGGGCTGGGAAATCAGTTTTTAAGTCACATTCGTCAAGTAGATGCAATCTGTCACGTGGTTCGTTGTTTTGATGACGAAAATATCATGCGTGAACAAAATCGGGATGCGGATTTCGTTGATCCTTTAGCAGACATTGATACAATTAATTTAGAGCTAATTTTAGCAGATTTAGATTCAATCAATAAGCGCTATACTCGCGTGGCTAAAATGGCGAAAGCAAAAGATAAAGAAGCGGTGGAAGAATTAGCTGTTTTAGACAAAATTAAACCAGTTTTAGAAGAAGGTTTATCTGCTCGTACGATTGAATTTACGCCAGAAGAAGAGAAAATTGTTAAATCTCTTTTCTTATTAACCACAAAGCCGGTCCTTTATGTAGCAAATGTTTCAGAAGATGAAGTGGCGGATCCAGACAACAATGAGTATGTACAACAAGTTCGTAATTTTGCAACCAGTGAAAATGCGGAAGTAATCGTGGTTAGTGCGCGAGCAGAAGAAGAAATTGCTGAATTGGATTCTGAAGAAGACAAGGCTGAATTTTTAGAAGCAATGGGTATTGAACAATCTGGCTTAGATCAATTGATTCGTGCGGCTTACGATTTGTTAGGCTTAGCTACCTACTTTACAGCTGGTGAACAAGAAGTTCGTGCGTGGACGTTCCGTAAGGGAATCAAGGCACCTCAAGCAGCTGGGATTATCCACAGTGATTTTGAACGAGGCTTCATTCGTGCGGAAACTGTTTCTTATGAAGACCTAGATAAATATGGCAATATGCAAGCTGCCAAAGAAGCGGGCCGTGTTCGTTTAGAAGGAAAAGACTACGTCGTTCAAGATGGCGATGTTATGTTGTTCCGTTTTAACGTTTAAGAAAAGACCCATGCCCAACAAGCAATTTGTTTTGGGGTAAGCCCACATATTTAAGGCCATTCAGCCGTTTAGAAAGAGGTTCCCTCTACATGAGGGTGAGGAGGATACAACTATGGAAGCAGAAGCATTACGAGCAATCGTGGCTGAGAATCGTCAATTAGAACAGAATTTGACTAAAAGAAATGAACAATACATTTTTGACTTAAAAAAATCATTAAAAGCGGCTAATTTATCTGAAGAAGAGCTAGCATTGGCTCTACACGGTATTTTGCCAGAATTAGTAGCCGGTCAAAAAACAGGCAAAACAGCCCGTCAGTTATTTGGCACTGTTTCAGAACGGACGGAAGCAATTTTAAATAAACCAGCAGAAGTTAAAGAACCAGCGGGCTGGATGATTTGGCTCGACAATACCTTACTATTACTTGGTTTATTAACAATCATGTTAGCGGCGATGTCTCTATTTTCAAAAGGAACCGCACAGCCTCTCGGATTAACCACATATATCTTAGGTGCGATGGCTGGGGGTTATGTTTTCTATCTAATGCACAAATATGTTTACCGTTTTGATCGTCAAGGTGGCGACAAAAGCAAACGTCCTGGTTGGTTAAAAACGACCGCCATTCTATTTGGTGGGATGTTCTTGTGGATTGCAGTTTTCGCCGGTTCAGCGATGCTGCCACCAGTGATCAATCCCATTTTAGATCCGATGATTGCTTTAGTAATCGGTGCGTTAGCCTTTGTAGCACGCTATTTCTTCAAGAAAAAATACAATATTCAAGGTAGTTTCATGACACGTCAATAAACGGCGCGCGCTCAATTGTGAAGGCGCTCGGCTGACGCAGAAACTGCAACAAGCAAAGTCGCTCTCTCAATAGAGCGTTTTAACAGTTAAAGCCTGGGGGATTAGTCGAAAAAACTAGTGTCCCAGGCTTCTGTTTTCAGAAGTTTGCTAAAGAAAGGAGCCTCTTATGGGACAACAAGTGAAGTCTTGGTGCCGTCAACACGAGCGGCTACTCATTTTTATTAGTTTTCTCTTATTAAGTGGACTTTCTCTTTATTTTGTCTATTTTCAAGAGAATTTTTTACGAGCAAGTGATTTCCGCTTTCATCAAAATCGGGTGGAAGGTCTCGCATTAGCAATTAAAAACAACGACTGGTTTCCTAAAATCAATTATTTTTTCTTGGGAGGCTATGGCTATGCCTCTAGTTTGTTTTATCCAGATGCGTATCTTTATTTGCCTGCGCTTTTGCGTGTTCTGGGGCTTTCCTTTGTCGCTAGTATGGCGATTTTTGTGTTTGCGGTAAACTTGGCAACATTTAGTCTTACTTATTATGCAGGCCGATTAATGGCGCTCTCTAAAAAAAGAAGCTATCTCTTTGCCATTTTGTATGGCTTATCTATTTACCGCATGCAAGACTTGTTTAATCGCCAAGCGTTAGGAGAATTTTTGGCGCTAAGTTTTTTTCCGTTGGTCTTAGCGAGCCTGTTTTTATTACGAAAGGGAACCACGAAATGTTGGCCGTTGTTAACGCTGGCGATGACTGGGATTGGGTTGGCTCACTTTATTTCTATTGAAATGGTTTCTATTTGGATTGGGTTATACATTCTGTTTTATTGGCAGCAGTTTTTTAAAAAGGAGGTCCTGTGGGCATTAGCGAAGGCTGCAGGTCTGACACTGCTTTGGCTGGCCTTTTATCTTTTACCAGTTGCTGAACAAATGAAAAATCAAGTGTTTAAAGTTACGTCCAATCCACTCACTTATATTTCCGAAAGAAGTTATCCTATTGTTTCTCTTTTCATTAATAGTTTAAAGAGCAGTGTTTTTCACGCGAAAACAGCGAATCTAGGAACCCTTTTGTTTGTGGGGCTTGTTGTAGCAGTGGTTTCGCTTGCCAGCAAAAAAATTCAGAACAAACGGTTTATTGGTTTGACGCTGGTACTCTTATTGATGGTTACCACGCTTTTTCCTTGGCACTTGCTGAACCACACGCCTTTAAATACAATTCAGTTTCCTTGGCGGTTTTTAGGGATTCTTTCTGTAATGCTCGCTTTTTTCATTGCACAAGACGAATGGGGCGTTTTCCGTAAATCTTGGACCATGGCTTTGTTGGTTTTCCTTGCCGTCAGCAATTTGGGCATTTATCAATATCAAAGTATTCAGTCACAACAAGGCCGCCTGTTAACAAAAGCTGAGTATGAGCAGCCAGCGCCTTTTTATATCGGTGCGGGCCATGAATATTTGCCAGATGAAATCAATTATCAGGAATTATTGAAACAGAAAAAACGACCACTTGATTATTCGGCAGAACAAGTAACCATTACAAATGTTAGAATGCCTTATGGGAAAATTTCATTTGACTACCAAGTGGTGAAGCAATCAGCGAAGGTGACCGTTCCTTTTATTTATTACTTAGGCTATCAAGCCACGATTCAAATGAAAAACCAAACGGGCGCTAAAAAAATGAGCCTAACCAATCAAGGAGGCTTAGCCGCTCTTTCTTTATCTGGTACAGGACATGTCGACATCCGTTACCAAAGAACAAAAGTGCAAAAAATAGGGACAATGATTACCTTGCTTTCTGTCGGCGGTTTTGGATTTAGCCGATTTTTACAACAAAAAAAGAAACACAAGATAAAAGAACAACGATGAAAGTAGGACCTTAATTAGGAAGAGTTGAATAAAGGACAAACCGATTTTGGCGTTTTGTCCTTTATTCCTCATTGATTATTTAAACAAATCTAGTTGACTTCCTTAGTATTATCTGTTATTTTCATATATAAAATTAAGTCGAGGAGTGGACAAAAAAATGTCAAATTGGGAAACAAAATTTGCGAAAAAAGGTCTTACATTTGATGATGTGCTATTAATCCCTGCAGAAAGCCATGTCTTACCAAATGATGTAGACATGAGTGTACAATTAGCTAAAAATATCAAGTTAAATATTCCATTGATGAGTGCCAGTATGGATACTGTTACAGATAGTAATATGGCAATTGCGATGGCTCGTCAAGGTGGACTAGGTGTCGTACATAAAAATATGACTGTCGCCCAACAAGCAGACGAAGTACGTAAAGTCAAACGTTCTGAAAGCGGCGTTATCATTGATCCATTCTTTCTAACACCAACAAACTTAGTAGCGGATGCAGAAGAATTAATGAGTCGTTACCGTATTAGCGGTGTGCCAATTGTAGAAACAATGGAAAACCGTAAATTAGTCGGAATTATTACAAACCGTGATATGCGTTTTGTAACGGACTACCAAATCAAAATCGAAGAAGTCATGACAAAAGATCATTTAGTCACTGCGCCAGTTGGCACATCTTTAAAAGATGCAGAAAAAATCTTACAAAAACATAAAATCGAAAAATTACCAATCGTTGATGAAGCAGGTCGCTTAAGTGGCTTAATTACAATTAAAGACATTGAAAAAGTGATTGAATTCCCAAATGCTGCCAAAGACGAACATGGTCGTTTACTTGTGGCGGCAGCAGTCGGTGTCACTAGTGATACGTTCGAACGTGCGGAAGCATTATTAGAAGCAGGTGCGGATGCGATTGTTATCGATACTGCACATGGCCATAGTGCCGGCGTTATTCGCAAAATTAAAGAAATTCGTGAAACGTTCCCTGAAGCAACATTAATTGCTGGTAATGTTGCCACTGCTGAAGCAACCAAAGCATTGTATGATGTCGGCGTTGATGTTGTTAAAGTTGGTATTGGACCTGGTTCAATTTGTACAACACGTGTCGTTGCAGGTGTTGGTGTTCCTCAATTAACAGCGATTTATGATGCTGCTTCTGTGGCTAGAGAATATGGTAAAGCAATTATCGCTGATGGCGGTATTAAATATTCTGGTGATATCGTGAAAGCCTTAGCTGCTGGTGGACACGCTGTAATGCTAGGAAGTATGTTAGCTGGTACTGATGAATCTCCAGGCGAATTTGAAATTTATCAAGGCCGTCGTTTCAAAACTTACCGTGGTATGGGCTCATTGGGCGCAATGGAAAAAGGATCAAGTGATCGCTACTTCCAAGGAAGTGTCAATGAAGCAAACAAATTAGTACCAGAAGGAATTGAAGGACGTGTTGCCTACAAAGGAAGCGTTTCTGATATTGTCTTCCAATTAATCGGTGGCTTGAAATCAGGGATGGGTTACGTCGGTGCAGCGGACCTGAAAGCGTTGCGTGAAGAAGCACAATTTGTTCAAATGAGTGGTAACGGATTGAAAGAATCACATCCACATGACGTTCAAATCACAAAAGAAGCACCAAACTATTCTGTTCAATAAAATAAAAGCTGATTTTTTTAAAATTTAAAAGAGGCAGACGTCATTTCGACGTCTGCCTCTTTTTCTGTAGAATGAAGGAGTTGCTTCTGTTTCCGCCGTTTATCAATTTTTAAGCCTGTAACAAAAATCACTTTGGATTTTTGTTACAGGCTCCTTTTCCTATAGAATAAAAGCCGTTATCTGATATCAGACAACGACCTTCATCTTCCCTTTATTTAATAACTGTTAGGTTACCCATGTAAGGAACTAGGACTTCTGGTACAGTCACAGAGCCATCTTCGTTTTGGTAGTTTTCTAAAATAGCAGCGACTGTCCGTCCTACGGCTAAACCAGAACCGTTGAGTGTATGCGCATATTGGACTTTATCATTTTCATCACGGTAACGAATCATCGCACGGCGCGCTTGGAAATCTTCACAGTTTGAGCATGAACTGATTTCACGGTACGTTTCTTGAGCAGGAATCCAAACTTCCAAGTCATAAGTTTTCGCAGCTGAGAAGCCCATGTCACCTGTTGAAAGAGCCATGACACGGTAAGGTAATCCCAGTTTTTGCAGAATTTCTTCGGCATTATTCGTCATTTTTTCTAATTCCTCATAAGAATGCTCTGCATCACTAAATTTAACCATTTCGACTTTATTAAATTGGTGTAAACGAATTAACCCACGTGTGTCACGACCAGCGCTACCAGCTTCAGAACGGAAAGAAGGGCTCAAGGCCGTAAAGTAAATCGGTAAATCCTTGCCATCTAAAATTTCATTGTTGTAGTAATTGGTTAAAGGGACTTCCGCAGTTGGAATTAACGTTAAATCCGTATCTTGTAATTGGAAGACATCTTCTTTAAACTTAGGAAATTGGCCAGTTCCGAACATGGCGGTGTCATTAACGATATAAGGCGTAATCATTTCTGTATAGCCATGTTCATAAACATGTAAATCTAACATGAAGTTGTATAACGCACGTTCTAAGCGAGCACCTAAGCCTTTGTAATAAACAAAACGGCTACCAGCTACTTTGGCACCACGTTCAAAATCTAGAATGCCTAAGTTTTCAGCGACTTCCCAGTGTGGTTTTGGTTCAAAAGCAAAAGTTCTTGGTTCACTCCAACGACGTACTTCTACATTTTCTTCTTCACCAGCACCAACAGGCACAGAAGCATCTGGCAAGTTCGGTAAAGTAGTTGTGATCCCACGTAGCTCTTCGTCAATAGCGTTAATTTCTGCATCTAATGCTTTAATATTGCCGCCGACTTCTTTCATTTCCGCGATTTTGGCCGTTGCATCTTCTTTGTTCCGTTTTAATTGAGCAATTTCAGCAGACACATCATTCCGGTATTTTTTCATTTCTTCGACTTTGACTAATAAATCACGGCGACTTTCATCTAAACGCAGAAATTCCACTAAGATTTCTTCTTTCACGCCACGGGTTTGTAGCTTTGCTTTTACTTCGTCAAAATTTTGACGCATCATTTTTACATCTAACATATTTTTTCCTCCTTAAAATTAGTACATAATCAATAATAACTGTTGTAGAAAACAACAAAAAAGCCATCTCACCCCAAAAATAAATATTCTTGGGACGAAATGACTGGAAATCTCGCGGTACCACCCAAGTTCAGTAATGTTACTGCCCTTGATTTGCAGATAACGGCTGCAGACCGTTCCAACTTATTTCGCTGGACACCTGGAAGAGACGGACTTCTTTATAGATGAATGTTTGCTCGCACCCCCGCAAACTCTCTGGAATTCAGTGCCATAAATACTTTTTCTCTTAGTTTTCTCTTTTCTATAGAATACCGAAAAAGTTCAGGGATGTCAATTAACTCTCTGATTTCTTGTTGGTACGCTGTAAGGGTAGATGAATAATAAAGGAGGTCCACTTTTGATCAGACTTCGCATAAATATATCCACCATGTAAAGCGACAATACTTTGTGCAATAGCCAGACCTAAACCAGTTCCACCCGTTTCTTGTGATCGGGATTCTTCGACACGATAGAAGCGATCAAATAACTGATCTAAAGAATGTTTAGGAATAGCTGGTCCATCATTGCGAACAGCGATAATTGCTTCGGTGCCGACTTTGTCTACTTCCATCACAATATGATGGCCACCTTTGCCATATTTCAAAGCGTTTGAAAGAAGGTTGTTAAAGACTCGGACTAGTTTTTCCGTATCGCCTTCCATCATTAAAGAAGCTGGATTGGCTTTTACTTGGATTTGCATATTAATCTTTTTCGCTTCCAATTCAAAATCGGCAGCAAGCTGTTCAATTAATTGTGCCATATCAAAAGTCGTCGTATGAATCGGTACACTTGGTTGACGGACTTTTGTATATTCAAAAAGATCATCAACTAATAATTTCATTTGTTTCGCTTTGACGTAAGCGGTATGCGTATATTTCAGTAAATCTTCTTGGCTATGAAATTGACGATCTTCAATCAATCCCAGATAACCAATAATAGAAGTTAACGGTGTTCGAATATCATGACTGACATTCGTAATTAATTCATCTTTTGATTTTTCAATTCGCCGTTCATCTTCAATGGCTGCGACAGTACTATCCACTAGACCGTTAATACTCGTCACGACTTTTGCTAAATCACCACTTAATTCAAACGGAATGCGGTGATTGTAATTACCATCAGCGATGTAATGTAACTCACTGATAATATGACGCAATTGCATTTGATGGTAGCGACGAATTAAGCGCCAATAGAGAACAGCTGCATCTACTAAAAAGAAAATGGGTAAGACAAATTTATTCCAGCTCCAAAACAAATCAGTATTTAATTCTTTAGCGACCGCATCCTTAGTGGCCCAGATGACACCAGCTAAGGGCGAGTTTTCACTAAGTAGTTGTCCTAAAAGGAACATAATTGAGACATTTAATAGTAGTAATAAAACAATTGTCACAATTGCTTCTGCTAATAACTCGCTGATTTCTTTAGAAGTTAAGGTAATTCGTTTTTGTTTTTCAATCTTTTTAGGTTTAACGAGCATCGATCTTATATCCAACTCCCCACACTGTTTGAATGACTTTTTCTCCACCAGTTGCTTCTTCAATCTTATCTCTTAAATGACTGACGTGAACCATCACAGTTTTAGCAGAAACAATACTTTCTTGTTGCCACACACGCTCAAAAATTTCATCCGCACTAAACACACGATTTGGATGACTAGCTAATAGATAGAGGATACCAAACTCAAGAGCGGTTAATTGAATTTCTTTTCCTTCTATTGTTTTGACTTCGTGAGAGTCCTTATTAATCATTAATGGGCCGACTTCTAATTCATCGGGTTCTTCTTTGGTTAATTGCATTTGGCTTCTACGTAAAATAGACTTCACCCGAGCCATTACTTCTAAAGGATTAAAAGGCTTGGTGACATAATCGTCTGCACCAGCAACTAAGCCTTTGATTTTATCCATATCGGTTGTTTTTGCTGTTAACATAATAATTGGAATTTGCGATTCTTTTCGAAGTTCTTTCACTACTTCCATTCCATCCATGATTGGCATCATAATGTCCAAGATTAATAAATCGATATCTGGTGTTGTGTGCAATTTGGATAATGCTTCTTTTCCATCATAAGCTTTCACGACTTCGTATCCTTCATTATGAATATAAATACTCAATAGTTCTACAATTTCTTTATCATCATCTGCAACTAAAATTTTCATAAGCGTTCATTTCCTCCATATATAAAAAAATCTCTTTTCCATATTTTAACAAATAATTGCTAAAAAGGACAAAATCCTTGATATATTACGATAAATTTAGAAGATTTTGCTAAAAGTTAATAAACTATAGCCAAAAAAGGATGAAAGGGGGTAAAAAACGAACGAAAACACCTAGACCAATCATAATAATCGGTATTGAAAAAAAGTTTAAAAAAAGT
>NZ_KV805547.1:0-5508 GCF_001811595.1 Enterococcus sp. HMSC078F03
GACCAGATGATGGTCGTACAGATACTGTATGGGGCAAAGGATTCTTTAATTAGTACAAATTATATTGCTTTAAACACTAGTTATTAGTGTTTAAAGCAATATTTCTTAAGATAAAGCATTAAGATCATTGAAAATTAAATACACACCTATATGAAATCCATTACTAACGTAAATATTTATGTCACAAAATGGATATTTTCATTACATACATTTATAAAAATAGAAGGTAGTGATTATGTGAAGTTTTGGGCAGAAGTAACTCGGTTATCAGATATTTATAGGTTTACAAATAAGGAAGAAGATTTGATAAATGTAATGGAATATATGGAAAGATATATAGGTGTATCTGCAAAAAATGCAAAGCATAGAAGCGAACTCTATAAGCTTTGTATCCCGTATGAAGATTTTATAAGTTCTTTTGATTTGGCCGTATGGGAAGCGCTTGAAACATATGCAGGACAAGAAAAAGTAGAACATACTTTTAAAAATATTGTTCTTTTTAGAATGAATCTTGCTGAAAAAAGTGTGTGGCGATTATACAAAAGCAATACATGTGATAGCGCTGACAAAAATGGTATTTCTTATGACTCTGCACGTTGGAACGAGTTAGATAGTAATACGTGTCAACAAAAAGATGCAGGAATAGATATAGAAGAAGCAATTTGCTATAAAGAGATGCTAAAAAACTATATAAAAAAATTTCCTAAACAAAGCAAATTTATCCTCTTGTTGTTACAAGGATATACGTCATGTGAAGCTTCAAAGCTATGCCAATGGGGTTCCAACTATGATGAAAAGAGTAGAAAGAGAGCACAAAGAACGAAACAACATTTTAAAAAGTTTCTAAATGAAATGCTGTGTGAATCTTTATAAACATACAGATAAGGAGAGTTCTATGGATAAGATACAAGAACTGATTATTCATATGGGACTAGAAAGTAACCATATGTTTATTCTAGCAATGATTTGCTGCGCAATGATTATTGATTTCTTATCAGGAGTTTTTGCCGCAAAAATGAATCCAAAAATAGACTTTCAATCAAGAATAGGAATCAATGGAATTTTAAAGAAAATAGCTGCACTAATGTTACTCATATTCTTTATCCCGTTAGCAATGACTATTCCAGGAAATACAGGTACAGGATTACTCTATGTACTCTACTTTGGATATTTATTAATGGAAATTCAATCAATATTAGAAAATTATCAAAAAATAGGAATCGATGTTTCATTGTTTCAGAATTTCATAAACAGATACAGTAAAAGTACGATGGATAACAATAAAACAAATAATTCAAATGAAAAAGAAAAGAAAGAGGAGAAATAATTATGAAAAAAAGTCTATTTATTTTAGGAACAATTTTGTTAACAACAATTGCAGTACAAACAGGAATTGAGACATACGCTAGCAATAATTCCTTTAATCAGGAACAGATTGAATCAAAGGCTAGTAAGCCAAAAACACAATATTCAGAATTAGAATTTGATACGCACGAAGAAGCAAAAGATAACATTCAAGTAATCCCAGAAAAAAGTGGGATCCCAGTTGATTTGGGGAATAATATTATTGGCTATCAAGAAGGCGGAGCTGGTTCTCGTTTTATTACTTTCCATATCAAAAATTATGGTGTTTTTATTCGTACAAATTCAATTTTAGGGCAAGACAACGTTGCTTTATCTAAGGAAGTTGCTCAAATTTTATTAAGTATTGAAAAATATCCGGAAACGGATCGTGGATTAATTCGGGCAGATTTTGCTTCGGGGATGATGTCAATTACTTGGGCGTCAGATACGTTCGTAAAAAGTGTTACTAGCTCTGATTTACGAGTAAGCATTGAAAAAGCTTTAACAAAATAAATTTATAAAGTACAACAAATTTGGAAAGTGAGGTATTAACAAATGGATGAAATGGTTTTAGGTACACAAAAATGGTTAAATAAGACGTATGGAAATGTTTCTGGGTTCAATAAAGTACCAGAAAATGGGAAAACGGGTTGGCCAACTATCTATGGATTACGTCGAGCATTGCAAAAAGAAATGGGAATCCAAGAACTATCAGATAATTTTGGTCCTACCACGGAACGTTATTTTAAAGAAAAAGTAGAAAAACAGTTAAATGAACGTTTTGGGGCAGGCATTGGAAATATTGTGAAAATAATGCAAGGTGGCTTTTGGTGTAAAGGGATTAATCCTTACGTTTCTGGAACTGAAGCAGTTGATGGGTTAATGACAGGTCTCACAACATTAGCGATTAAAAAATTTCAAGAAATGGCAGGATTAGCACCTAGTGGGTATATGAATGCAATGTTAATGAAAGCCTTACTTGATATGAGTGCATTCGCGTTGGTGCCAGGAGGGGACAAAAATATTCGGTCAATGCAACAATCTTTAAATGCTAAGTATAATCGTTATTTTGGCTTGTTGCCATGTGATGGTGTGTATCAAAGAGACACGAATAGTGCTTTAATTTATGCACTTCAAGCAGAGATGGGTATGGATGAAAACACAGCAAACGGATTTTATGGACCAGGAACAACGGCTAAGACACCAACATTAACAGTTGGATCTACTGGTAATTTCGTAAAAATTCTACAATGGGCGTTGTATGTAAATGGATTTAATCAATCTGCAGTATTTAGTGGTTCATTTACCTCTTATATTGCAGCTGAAGTAGAAAACTTCCGATTATTTATGAATCTACCCCCCTATAACACTTCCGCGGATATGACTGTAATCAAAGGTCTTCTATCAAGTGCAGGAAATACTGATCGTGCAGCCAGTGCTTGTGACATGGCTACTCAATTAACGAAACAACAAGCACAACTAATTAAAGACAATGGGTATTCTATTGTTGGACGTTATTTAACAGGTAGCGTAGGAGTGGGAGCAAATAAAAAAGATAAAAATCTGACTCTTGAAGAAATTCAAGCCATTACTAGTGTGGGGTTAAGTATTTTTCCTATTTATCAAGATGGCGGATGGGAAGAAAGCTACTTTAACGAAGGAAATGGGTTAAGAGATGGATCTTTAGCGCATAACGCAGCATTTAAACTAGGGTTTCCTTATGGAGCGACTATTTACTTTGCCGTTGATGTAGATATTTTAGATGGTAACATTCCAGGAACGGTCTTACCGTATATCAAGAAAGTAAAAGAATCTTTAGATGCAAATGGTATGTACAAAACTGGAATTTATGGTACACGAAACGTCTGTCAACAAGCAATTGATGCTGGATTTGTTGAACATTGTTTTGTATCTGATATGTCTACAGGATTTAGTGGAAATCTAGGTTTTCCAATGCCAAAAGAGTGGGCATTTGATCAATTCTATGAACATAGTGAATTAGGGTTTCCGATTGACAAAGTGGCCGTATCTGGAAGAGACCATGGGACCAAGGCATTTTCTACAACAATCGGTAATTTAATCCAGTTAGAAACAATTAAATTACTGAATGCTTTAGGGAAAAATTTTACAATCAAAGATGTAGGTATTAAGCTTGATACTCCTACACAAATTATTAGTTCACCAACTCTTGATGTTTATTTTAAATCAAGCGCCTCTTGGACACATAAAGTAGATGATTCAGGAATGTCTATTAGTATTAAAAACGGTAAAATTGATACAAAAGTATACGTAAATCCGATAAAAGAGTCTTTGAATTCGTATAAAGATTTACTAAAGAATTATAATGAAAATCAAGTTGATGAAATGCTTAATAAGCTAGCGCCAGTTATTAAAAATGGGTATATTGAAACTGGTTTTTGCGCTAGAAATAATTTAATTGGAACGAAATTGGTAATTAAAAAGGAAATCGGAGATTCTGAAAACAAAGGAACTTTACAACTTGAAATTGAACTATATCCTAAGCCTCTGTTACCAACTGATATTAAAATACCTCAACCCGATTATGATAAAGCATATAGAGATATTAAAAATGGTCATGTTCCACAATTAAATGTAGAAGTTATTCTAAAAGGTGTTCTAATTGGTGCGCTAGCAGTGGTTATTATTATTGGAATAGCTTCGGGAGCAGCAGAATTAGCAGGAGCGATAACAGCATTTTTTGCTGCATTAGCTTAAGTTATTTCTTGTTGAAAAAGAGCAACTCTTTCACAAGAGTTGCTTTTATAATTTGTAAAAGAAAATTTAAATGAGTATAATGAAAATAAATTTAAAGGAGGGAAATTATGAATAGTATTATAGGGGAAATGGATTTGACGAAATACTTTATTCTTTTAATTTTTCCATTTTTTTTACTGTATATATTTAAATTTTTTTTAAATCAATCATTTGTTAGAAAGAGTAATATTCCGAAGAGAGAATTAAAAGAACAAAAAATAAATCTAATAGAGTTACAAAAGAAGAGTTTTGTATACTACAGCTTTTTAATAAATATATATTTTGTTTTGCATTTGGTAATGGTTATTTTTTTAGGGATGTTTTTAGGATCTTTTTATGAATATGGATACTTTACAAATCAATCGAACGCTATATCATATGCTTTTTTGACTTTGGTTACAGCTCTAATTATTTTATTAATCAACTTACTTGTAGCAATTTTAAGAATAAAATTTTTACATACAGATCAAGGAAAACTGTACGTAGAAACACATAAAAATGTATTTTTACTAAATAGTAAGCAAAAAATTGCTTGGTTTTCAATACACATATTATCTGTGATATTGGCAGGTTTTAATATATTATTATTTCTTAATTCTACTGTGTATTAGAATTGGTATTTTTTGTAAAATTTGTGCATTTATAATCTTATACCCGTATTTCAAAGGAGGTCATGTATGACTTTTGACTATAATTTAAAAGAAGATGAATATTTAAAAGCAATTAAGCTATATACTAGAAAATTCACTAAAACCGGTAAGCGTAAAATAAGAATTACTTATTTTGCTGGACTAGTTTTACTGGTTACTTCTGCGTATATGTTTATATCGATATTTAAACAATATCTTTCTTTCAAACAATCACTTCCTGACTACGTAGTTAGAGAACTACTTAATAAATTATTTACGCAAGGTTTTGGATATATATTAATAATTATTATATATCTGTTATTGGGTATTTTTTTTCTATACAGTGCATATACTTATCCAAGTGCTAGGATTATTAACAAAAATACAGACTCGAAAACTTTAGAACCAAGAAAAGTTAATATTAATGACTTGGGAATTGTATACTGGCAAGCAAATAATGAAGCAGATAAAAAATCATATTTTTGGGATGACATAGAAGATGTTTTTGAGAATGAAGAATTTTATTTAATGACAGTTGCCAAAAACAAAATTTTTATTTTACCTAAGAGAATGATTTCTACGAAAATACAAAGTGAATTTATAGAGAAACATGTTACGAAATGAAATGTATCTCTCTATTGACAATTATTAGATGCTGGAAAATGTAAATAAACAAAACATAGAAATCATAATACAGGATTATTTATATATTTTTATAAAGTTTGATATTGTGTAGATTTTATTATAGTTTAAGGAGTGA
>NZ_KV805548.1:0-4800 GCF_001811595.1 Enterococcus sp. HMSC078F03
ATTTTTTCATTTACACAAAATATTTTACACTCTCGTACACTAAATTTATCTCAATTATGAAAAAAAAAGTATATAGATATGTTACTATAAATATAGTATAACAAGGAGGTGATATTCATGGGATTAATCTGGTCATTAGTTGTAGGGGCCATTATTGGAGTTATTGCAGGAGCCATTACAAAAAAGGGTGAATCTATGGGATGGATTGCAAACATAGTTGCTGGTCTTGTCGGTTCTGCCATTGGACAAGGAATTTTAGGAAATTGGGGACCTTCTTTAGCAGGTATGGCACTTATTCCTTCTATCGTTGGTGCAGTAATTTTAGTAGCGGTTGTTTCATTTTTTTTAAATAAAAAATAATATATTTTTAACTAAGTTAGGAGAATGTTTAAGATGGGGAACAAAAATTATAGGTTAAAATCCTATTTAACAGATAGTGAAGCGGGTTTCAATATTTCTTGGGGTGCTATTATTGCAGGTGTAATTACCTTTCTTTCAATTTTTATGACACTTGGACTTATTGGATCAGCGATTGGTTTTGGAACACTAAAACCTACATCAAGTAACCCTTTAGATGGCGTTGGAACGGGTCTAATTATATGGATAATTATTACTATTGCCTTATCTCTTATGGCTGCAGGGTTTGTGTCTGGTGTGGCAGCAAGAAGAATTGGTTTATTGCACGGCTTCTTAACATGGGCAACAAGTATGATTGTAGTAATGCTTCTAGTGAGTTATACAGCAGTTAGTGCATTTTCAGCAATCGGTTCCCTTTTAGGAAATGTAGCTTCTGGTGTAGGGGATAGTGTTGGGGCAGTTGCTTCGACCACCGGCGATGCGATTTCAAAAGGTTTTGATAAAGTAACTGATGAAATTGGTACGGTCAATACACAAGAACTACAAAACAATGTAAACAAATATTTAAAAGATACAGATGTTCCAGAGCTTCAACCAGATTATTTAAAAGATCAAATGAGTGAAGCGACTGATAAAATTAAAGATGCTGGTAAAGAAATTGTGAAAAATCCTAAAAATGCAGATAAGGTTTTTGATTCTACAGCGGACTCTTTACAAGACCAAGCGAAAAAAATTGGCGATTCCGTAGATAAAAATGCGATTGCGAATGCTGTAGCGAAAAATAGTGACTTATCTCAAGAAGAAGCACAACAAGCAACAGATAATATTTACAATGAATTAAAAACAGCTAGTGATGAAGCCCAAAAACAAATTGACACTGCACGTACTAATTTAGATAAAGCTAAAGATGATTTGAAAGAATCAATCGATGAAGCGAGACAAACGGCAGAAGATGCTTCAAACACGACGGCTAAAGCATCTATTTGGGGATTTGTTGCAATGGTTGTTGGCTTAATTATTACTTCTTTAGCAGGATTGTTAGGTTCTAATTTAGTAAAAACTTCTGATAAAGAAACTACTATGTAGAACGTTAAAGCGGTACTTCCTATTCTACAAAGTTAACCAAAAAAGGTAAGCCTTTATGCAGGCTTACCTTTTTAGCTTTTTAATACCATTAATATTACTTTTCTTCCTTATTATTCAATTTGCTTTTTTTATTTTACACGAGATTCAGTCAATTCTTTCGCTTTAGAACTTCCTTTTGAAGCCAACTCTTTTGCTTTATCTGCTTGTTCACTAGTAAAATTACTTACCGCTTCTGTAGCATCGCCCATTTTATCTTGTAAGGTCACAGAATCTTCTTCGTGTTGTTCTTCTGTTTTAATATCTACGACGTTTACATTTACTTCGATTACCTCTAGCCCCGTCATATTTTTGACTTCTTTCGTGATAATTTCTTTCATCTCGTTATAAATTTTGTGAATGTCTTTACCATATTCTGCAACGATATCTAAGTCTACTGCCACTTGTTTTTCTCCTACTTCAACGTCTATACCTGATGTAACGTCGTCTGTATTTACTAACTTGCCAGCTAAATTAGAAAAGAACCCCCCATCAACAGTAAGTAATCCTTCTACTTCTTCTAAAGAAATACCAATAATTTTTTGAATTACTTTGTCTTCATACGTTAACTTTCCTTGTACTGCTTCTACTTTATTTGCCTCTTTGACAGTTACTTTTTCTTTATCCAATTGTAATCACTCCTATATATTATTATTTATTTTAGTTTGTTTTGAAAAATGTTTCTGATAAAATCATTTTTACTTATATAATTTCCGATAAAAATGCCTACTCCAACCATGAGTAATACAAGAATCGTTTTGAAGAAACCAACAGTGAAAAATAAAATTGCACATATTAAACCTGTTAGCCCACCAATAATTGGATATTTATACACCATTAATAGTTCTTTCACAATATCCCCTCTTTCATTACACAACTCGTTTCTTTCTGGTTTTATTAGTATTTGAACGAGCCGTATTTTTAAAGACCACCTCTGTTTTTATTGCCGTGTCCAAGCCAATAAATTCTTTAATATATGCATCAACACTTTCAATAAACTGATTTGTTTGGCTCACAACTGCTTTATTTTCGCTTGTACTACCAACAATACGCACTTTTATTTTTCTTTTATACATTTTTACTTTTACTTTTGAGTCATTTAATAAGTTTGTTTGAGATACTTGTGATTGAATTAGCCCTACGATCGCGCTTTTTTTTATTTCTAGTTTGCCTTTGTCTTCACTCAACTTAATAGACGTTACTTCTGTAGGTCTTAAGATAATCCATAAAATAACTAAAGCGAGTATTGCCATGCCTATCACACTACCCCAATAGAAATAAAAAGGCATGTAATTTCCAATTAAAGGGTATTCTTCAGGTTTTATAAATCGGATATTTAACGAGTATACAAACTGATAATGGACAAACACTGTAAATAAAAATGTACCAAGAACTAAAGCAATGAAACTAAATAGGACTTTTCCTCCTCTGGTCATCGATCCCCCCTACTTTCATATGAAATTTATCACAATATAATTCTACCAAAAGTGATTGTTCTGTAAAAATTTTATGCTTCTAACAAGCGTTATTTAACAATACTATTTTAAAAACTCAAAAAAATAGAACAAACCAATACAGTTCGTCCTATGATTAAGTGATCTATCTCTCAAATTCATCTTTTATATCACCGGCAACATCTTCTGCTTTTTCTTTAGTATTTGAAATCGCTTCTTTTGCTTGGCCAGTTGCTTGTTCTAAGAAACCTTCAGCTTTTTGTTTGTCGTCACCAGTTACATTTCCTACAGCTTCCTTTGCTTTCCCAGATACCTTCTCAGAAGTGCCTGTTCCTGCAATACCTGATATAGATTGTTTTAAGTCCTCTAAAACTTCTTTAGAAGCCCCAATAACTTGATCAAAAGTTCCTTCTGCCTGCATTTGTTCATTTCCTATCACTTTTCCAGCGACTTCTTTTGCTTTTCCTTTAACAGAATCTTTATTAGTATTCATCTTATGCATCTTATTAACGACAGCTAAACCAAAAGCTGTAGCTAAAAAACCAACGATAATTCCACTTTTTTTCATAGATATTCCCTCCATATTTAAGATACTTTTATTCTACCAGAAATTGAAGTAAAACACTTGTATTATACATTTCACAGAGTGTGAGAATTCGACTACGTTAAATCATAAATCCATTAGTTGTTTTTTTCTTGGTTATAGCGCTACAATATATTATTATATTCACCTAAATCGCTCGATAATGAAATTATTGCAATGGTACCATCAGGTTACAAACGTCTTAGCTTTTTTTAATGTGTATTCCTATTCACTGCATTCAAGCAATTACTTTGCTAAAAATATATATTATTCCCAAAATAATTACTAAATGGTATAATTGCTTTACTTTCTTAGGGATTTTATATCTGGGATAAATTGACTCTCTTTCTAAAATAACTGTTGATAAACGGTTATTAGCAATTGTTGTCTTCATCATAGACGCGTTGTCGATTTTTAATATTGACTATTTCACACCTAAAAGATAACTGGCGGAAAACGGTTATCTCTATCATATCAGTTAGTCAGCCAGTGGTCGGCTGACTATTTTTATTGTTAAGAACTTCTGGGTATGGGGCTAGTCACAAGAGAAATAACCAGATCATAAAATAATTGAGTTCTCTACTTTTTATCATGTTTCCATATATAAAATGGTTTACGATAAATATTGTTGCGAACATTCTAATTGCAATACTACTAACTTTGGTAATTCTTACTTAAATTCTGTTTTAAAATTTTTATTCATTTATTTGTTCAATATGTATTATTTATCTGTCAAAATTAGGTCATTGAACTCTAAAAGTTATGGAAAAACAGGTCAAAAATTTAGAAGTTTCTGGCCTGTTTGTTTTTAGATAAAAATTACACAACTAGCTTGTGTCTTATTCAATATGCCGTTTTTTGTTAAAAAATCAGAAATCCAAAACTTTAAAATTTTTAACCTCATTTTTGACCTGGTTCCTTTTTTTCATTTGATTTCAATTTCAAACCACTCTTTTTATCTTCTTTACTCTGTACTCTATCTTGTAGTACTTTCAATGGAACTGGTAGTTTTCCATCAATACTCATCACTACTACCATCATCTCACCCTTTCTAATTCTTTTGTATTCGTTTCCGTTTGATAATTTGCAGGAATACTGTATATGAGACACCTCTATAGATTGTTTTTCCTCTATCTTGCAAAAATGTTGAATTCCGGCTGCTATCCCATATTTTAAAGTATATTTTGATTTTCAAATATTTCTAAAATGTCTTTAGGAAATATTTCTGGTTTTTCTAACAATATTCGTCCTAGGGGTCCCGAGCGCTTAGTGGGAATTTGTATC
>NZ_KV805549.1:0-13698 GCF_001811595.1 Enterococcus sp. HMSC078F03
TTTCATCTATATATCCTATTTAAGCCTGTAAGAGCGAACGTTGAAATCTCTTCATTGCATAACTACCGATCAATATTTGTGAAAATGGCTTAGAATTGCTCTCTCATCACTATAATTATCATTAATAATTGAATATAGAATAACCCCCAAAAAAGATTTTCAGGGGGTGGGGTTTTATTTACTTACTAATTTTATCGATGCAAACTTTCCCAGTTTCATCAAGCAAAGGTGTGATTCCTCCTCTAGGGCTCTCTAAATAATTAACACCAGTAACTGTATCAACTACAATTTTATATCTTGATTGAGTTAAAGATTCACTTTCTTTTTCAATGAAACGTTCTTTTTTATTTGGCTTCTCCGTTTTAACCGGAGAGTTAAAAAGTTGTTGTTCTTTCACATGATTATCCGGATCAACTCCAAAGCGTATTACATCTAATTTTCTGTCGAGATAAAAAGGTAAACCATTTTTATTAACTGGCATAAATATTCTCCTTACTTCTTCTCACTTTTTTTGTTTTGCCTATCTGCTATCCTTTTGTCTTGTTTCATATTTCCAGCAAAAAAAGCAATTCCTACTGCACTTGAAGAAAAAACAAATTCTAAAGCTGACCAACGAAACAGTACCGTCAAAATTAAAATAATAAATATTGCGATCACTAAAACTGCGTCTTTTGTTCCAAAATTTAAATACCCAAAATTCATTAAAATCTCCACCTTTTTTAAATTATTGAAAGTAAACAATCAAAAATCTTTTTTACTTTTTCAATCGTTTTGAGCTACTTCATTTGTTTTTTCATCAATTGGTATATAGTTGCCTTGATACAATTTGTATTCTTTATTGCAGCTATCACATTTAAACTGATTATACTTTCCCAGTTCTCTTTTAGCTAATTGCCCGCAGTCACAATCAATAAAAGTAACTATATTACTTTTGTTCCATGTGCTGATTTCGATCCCCCAATGATCATATGTTTTTCGAACTACCATTTGTTATCCTCCTTATAACAATATTCTTTAATCATTTCCTTGAATTCTTGTTTTGTTTTAGGGTTCGTTCGTATGACTTCTTCAGCTAATTCTAAAAATACCTGCTCAACTTTTTCTGTCATGCTCTCAAAAATAATCAACGGGTTCTCTTCTTTCTTTACTCGATTCTTATATCTTTGGAAGTTTGCTGAATAAAGTCGCCCGTTTGACATTATCTCAATCCCATAACCTGTTACTAAAGGATTTTTCAACAACTGAATAATCTTTTCTCTATTCTCTATGTTAACCACTCCTGAATTATTTCTCACTAAGTAACTGTTCTTCCTTTGCTTGTTTCTTGATTCGTTTGAGTGTAGATAAAGAAATTCCTGTTTTCTTTTCTACTTCCCGCATACTGTTTGTTTGGATAGGCTACAATTAACTAGACAGAAAAATTAAGGTGTGTAGACTAGAAGAAAATATACCAGGAGGAATTTTTATGTCTAAGAGAACACGAAGAACTTTTTCACAAGAATTCAAGCAACAATCGTCAATCTTTACTTAGCTGGAAAGCCACGTGTAGAAATCATTCGAGAATATGAACTAACGGCTTCAGCATTTGACAAATGGGTAAAGCAATCTAAAACGAGTGGTTCATTCAAAGAAAAAGATAATCTTACGCCTGAACAAAAAGAATTGTTAGAACTACGTAAAAGAAACCAGCAATTAGAAATGGAAAATGATATTTTAAAGCAAGCAGCGCTGATATTCGGACGAAGAGACAAGTAATCGATGCGAATAAGCATCTTTACCCTATATCAGCGATGTGCAGAATATTAGGTCTATCACGTCAGTCCTATTATTATCAATCAAAACCAAAGAAAGACGAATCAGAACTTGAAGAAGTAGTCGCTGAAGAATTTATCCGAAGCCGAAAGGCCTACGGCTCAAGAAAAATAAAAAAAGCCTTATCAAAACGAGGCATTCAGATCAGCCGACGAAAAATTAGTAGAATCATGAAAAATAGAGGATTAAAATCGAGCTATACTGTTGCTTATTTTAAAGTACATCATTCTACTTGCAATGAAGCCAAAACGACAAACGTATTGAATCGTAAATTCTTAAGAGACAACCCATTAGAAGCGATCGTAACAGACTTGACTTATGTACGAGTCGGGAAAAAATGGAATTATGTCTGTTTCATTTTGGATCTGTTCAATCGAGAAATTCTCGGCTATTCTTGTGGAGAACATAAAGATGCCGTTCTAGTAAAAAAAGCATTTAGCCGTATCAAACAACCTCTGACAGAGGTTGAGATTTTTCATACTGATCGTGGAAAAGAGTTTGATAACCAAACTATTGATGAATTATTAACAACTTTTGACATCAATCGATCATTGAGTCATAAAGGCTGTCCTTTTGATAATGCCGTAGCTGAATCAACTTATAAGTCGCTGAAAGTAGAATTTGTCTATCAATACACATTTGAAACCTTACAACAATTGGATTTGGAGTTATTTGACTATGTCAATTGGTGGAACCACCTTCGGTTGCACGGTACACTTGGCTACGAGACACCGGTTGGTTACCGTAACCAGAGATTGGCGCAGCGAATCCTTGATAATGAGCTCGGATGTGCTAACGCTAGCGAGGCAGTCTAACTTTCACTGTTAGCTCCTGCCGAAGATCGTCACATCCGAGGAGGCTCATTGTCAAGGACAATCGGAATAGTATACGGAAAGAAGTTCTGCACCTTATAAAATTTGTCAAAAAAACTGTTGCCATTCCAGTTTACTGAGTAACGCATTATTTTGCAGAAGGACGAGTTATTTACACAAAATTATTGACGCTCCCGGTTGGTACAACAAGAATTGCAGTAGCATAGTCACCATTGATGAAACTACTTAATGATTAAATTGAGCAATTTCTCAAATAGCACAAACTGCTCTTCATAAAACGAAAAGCAGTTCATAATGTATTTAGATATTTCATTGTGCTATTGACCAGAAACACACTATTTAAGGTACCTTTCTCTTTTCGCTGAGATTCACCAACTTCAATTGCACAAAAAAGTGTGAGCACAAGGCTCACACTTTTTCTAGTTGACTATCCTAAAAATTCGAAAACATCTTTACGATCATACAATTTCAAGATTTTTTCAAATAAGATTTGACCTACGAAAGCAGCTACGATTGGTACAACAAACCAGCTGATTAATAGTAGAATAATACTCAAACCGGCGTCCAATGAAGCCAACGGACCTACCAACCCTACCAAACCGAAACCAGCAGAAGCAGGAGTCCCTGAGACTGAGAATAACGCTACTGGAATTGCTGAGATGATAGCGGTGAATAGACATGGCACCAAGATAATTGGTTTCCTAAACAAGTTTGGCATCATCATTTTCATAGCACCCAATGCGATGGCCAAAGTAACCCCTGGTTTGTTGACTTTCCAAGAGTTAACTACCAAGACAACTGTTGTTGCGGCAACACCCATAGCGGCTGCACCAGCAGAAACACCGTTCAATTGAATTGCCATACCAATGGCAACTGTAGAGATCGGCGAGATAATCAAGAAAGCAAAGGAACATGCAATCAAGATTGACATCAAAATTGGTTGCAAAGTAGTAAAGGTATTAATTAAGTCACCGATAGCGGCAGTAATCTTGGTTACGTAAGGATATAAATAATAGCCGATTAGACCAGCGCCGATACCAACAACGATTGGTGTTGCAACAATTGCCACGGACCCAAATTTTTCGCCGATCAACAAGATCATGCCGACAGCGATTGATGCAGTAATCATGGTATTGATGATGTCTCCGGTACCAGCACCGATATAAGTAGCTGTGTCAGGATTGAATTTCACAACACCGGAGCCAACGAAAGCTGCACCGGCAACTACTAACATTTGCATTGGTTTGAAGCCAAACTGCACCGCAATCAAAGCGCCAATCAATAGTGGAGTAGCTAGTTGGAAAATAACTGCCATTTGTGTGATCGTTACTGCTAAGGTATTTTCACCAAATAATTTCAAAATTGCTGCCAATACCGCGTTAGGAATCAACCCTACGATGATCCCCGTTGCGGTACCCGCTAATACTTTATTTAAAAATATTTTTGGTGTTAATTTTTCTTCCATTTTCTCGTCCTCTTTCTAATGATTACTATTTCGCTCCTAGAATTTCTTCTTTACTATGAACCAGTTGCGTTAAGAAATCACAGTAAGGAGTTACTACGCCATATTTTTTACCTTTACGAGAAATGGCTCCGTTGATGTAGTCAATCTCGGTCAAACGGTTATTTTTTATCAAGTCTTGGTGCATCGATGGGAAATGCATACCAATCGTAGTCGGGTCAAAACAAGTTTCTACATGTTCGATTACTTCGGGAATGTCTAAGTTGACGTTTTCTTTGGCAGCAACAGCTGCAAATTCGTTAACAATAGTCACTACCATGTCATGAGCAGGTTTGGTTGCACCAAGCCCCGCCATATTGACGTCTAAAATCGTGCATAAGCCATTCATCGTACCATTGACACAAGCTTTACGATAAATTGAATAATGAATGTTGTCGGAATATTTGGCATTTAAACCAGACGCGGACAAAGTTTCCGCCAATTTTTTCGCTGATTCTTCTTGGCCAATACCTAGATTTTGCAATTCAACAGACCCGCTGCCAAATAATTTAGCCTTGCCGGGACCTTCTAGACCAGCAGTCCACATGGTGTTGCCGATAAAGATTTTTTCCATCGGTACGAATTTTTCGATTACGTCTTCATGACCGATACCGTTTAAAAGACACAAAACTTCTGTGTGATCAGCAATTAATGGTTTAACATCCTGCAGCATTTTTTCCAACTGCATTGCCTTCGTGAATAAGATAATCAAATCAAATTGCTCACCAGTGGGCACCTCATTCTGATTAACAATTGGGACTTTAACAGTAATTTCTTCGTCATTATAATTAGCCTTCAATCCGTTTTCTTTGATGGCATTGATATGCTCCTGCCAGCCGTCGATTAGCAAAACATCGTTACCACCTTGTTTCAACATCAGTCCGAACCGGGAACCCATCGCGCCGGCCCCTGCAATTGCAATTTTCATAAATAAAAGCCTCCAAACTTAATTTATAATAAGTGAACATTTTCACATTTCTCATTATAGAGTTTTCATTCGGAAACTTCAAGTAGTAAAGTGTCAAAACAATGATGAAATCATTTAGTTCTTATAAATTAGACAAGAGAAAATAAATATTCCATATCTACTTTATTGGATCCATAACATGACTAAATTCTGAATACTTTTTAAAGCTTATCATTTGGTAAAACAGAATATAAGTTAATTATATAGACTGAAAATTTTGAATTTTCAGAATAGAATAACTTAAAAGTACTGACAAAATTTTTTAAAGGGGCAATATTAATGTTCTGAGATAATCAAATCTTACCGAAAATATCAAAAGTCCAATGTGACACAATCGGATTCTGTCACATTCGTGAAAATCGCTCCATCCTTAGAGGCTCTAAGAGAAAATCACTTTTCTTTTAGGGCCTTTTTTCTATAGCTTGTTTAAATGTGACTTATTATCTGTTATAATCATATTAAGTAACATTTGAGAGGAGGCTAAAAATGAAGAGCGTGGAACCGATTCGCGACAAAAAAAAGATCGATGCCATGAAGGCCATTTTGGCTTCCGGAAAATATGGGCAACGAAATTTGGTGCTTTTTTCGATTGGGATCAATATGGCGTATCGAATCTCTGATTTAAGACAGTTGAAATTAAGTGATGTATTAGAAATTTCCCGTGGTCGGGTAATTGTCAAAGAACGTCTGGCCATGAAGGAACAAAAAACAGCGAAACACAATTCGGTCTTCATTTCGAACAAATTACGAAAAGTGATTCTTGATTATGTTCAATCAGAATTTCCTGAGCAGTTACAAGCACAAGACTTCAGCAAGTATTTGTTTCCAAGTCGAAAAGGAGCAGATACGCCTTTGACCCGACAAAGCCTTTGGCGGATCATTCATGAAGCAGGAACTGCAGTTGGGTTAAAAGAAATTGGTCCCCATTCGATGCGTAAGACCTTTGGCTATTTTTTATACAAGCAAGGAACCAAAACAGAGATCATTCAGTCGCTGCTTAACCATTCTTCGCAACGGGAGACTTTACGCTATATCGGGATCACCCAGGAAGATAAAGATACCGCAGTAAAAAGTTTGGATCTATGAAAGAATAATTCCCTATATAATAGAAGGAAAAAATTCATAGTTTAATATGATTATGTAATTATATGTCTTTTGTTCATTATTATCGGACTTTCAAAATGTTTGGATTAGATGATTTAAAGAGTTATGTTTTGAAAATTACTATCACATGCTTTCATCTTTTTTGTTTCCAATAAGGTGTTTAATAGAATTTTTTTAGGAAGGTATTTTAAATATGGTAAAAACAACAAATTCAACTATGTTCGATAATCTTGATATATCTGGTATTTGGTCTTTAGCGGATAACTTTGAAGAATATTCTGCTGGTGTATTAACGTACTCTGCTTCTAATAACTATGAAATTAATCTAAAGTTAACTGATACATCAATATATAAATTATCTGAAATCCCAGTAATATATGGAATTGCTAGTAATTCCGAAAGAATAACATTATTAAATAATAGAGTAATCAATTCAAACATAGGTGCTTTTGGTTCCGCTACCATAATTTGCGAAAAAATAGTTATAGGTCCTGACTTTTTTGGGAAGCCCCAAGAGAGTTGCATAAAAAAAGTTTCATTTAGTTTCTATAAATTAAATGAGTGGATGAATCTTCCCATATGGAATAGTGATTATGACCATTCTAAAGACGTATATATGATTTGGCATAAAAAAATTCCGTTGAGAGAATATAGAATTGAGGAAATAAAAGGCTCACTAAAAGAAAATTATGTATATAGCCAGCAAAAATCAATTGAAAATATCAATATCAGTATTCGTATTGAAAATTTTTATACATTAATTTTTGATAATGGAAAGAATCTAGATGAAGTATATGAATGTATATATAAAGTAGTTCAATTTTTTTATGTGTTATTTGGTTCTGAACTCCCTGTCAAATTTATAGAGTTTGAATATGGATCGATAAATATAGGTAACAAAGTTATTGGAAAAAAAATATAGGATGTATGTCAGGCAGAATGCTAAAGTTCAATCAAGAAAGCTTAGACCTTATGAGCTATTTCCTTATGCCACAATAGCCGATAATTTATCAAAATATATTAATAATTGGTTCGCATTTTATGCAGATTTAGAGACTATTATACAGACATATGTAGGAGACTTACAACTTACATCCTTTTTAGAAACACAGTTTCTCAATGCTTGTAGAAATGTAGAAATTTTTCATCGAATATATTTGGAGAAAGAAAAGATAGAAGGCCCTGAAATTGTGTTTATGAGAAAAAAACTCATGGAAATTGTAACAGGGGCAGAAGAGCCCGTCAGAAAATACTTTTCTGAAAGAATAAATTATACGGGAGAAGAAACACTCTCGAAAAGAATAAAAGAAAGCTTAAAAGTTGTTCCGAACCCTATTCTAAAGGAAACTATCTTATACAGATCTAAGTCACTATCCGATTCTAAAACTAGATTTGTGAGAGCGTGCGTGAATACAAGAAATTTCTTAACACATGGCAGTCAGGATAAAAGCAAATATCAACCCATTTTTGAAAAAGAAAATCTATATATGGCAACAAAAATTTTAAATACTTCTCAAATGTCAAATTAAGTTAGACAAATCATCATCAGCTAAATAGCTCAAGAATACTTCTAACGGTGTCTTGTAATTCAATGATTTCCTTGGAATGTGATTTCTTTTTGATACCACCGATTGGATAAAGGTTTCAGATACACCATTAAAATCCATAGCTTTATATAAAACATCTTTACATAATAAGCCATTTGAATGTTCATTCAATCCTCGTTGAGAAGGTGTTCCTGGATCCGCAAAATAAATTGAAATATCGTTGGTATTACTAATCTTTTTCCAATTCGAGAATTCTTTTCCACTCATTGGTAAATCGTGAGTGTCAAAGGTTTTATCTTTAAACATTCGATACAGTGTACGTACCGAACAAGCAATAGGAAACTCCGCTCGACCAATAAGGACATCAGGAGCCCACCCTTGAGCCACCTTTTTTTGAATGTATTCCTGTTGCTCATCTGATAACATAATCGGATGTCTTCCGCAGTTACGTTTGTTTTTCTTATATTGTTTATAGTAGCTCATTGCGCTTCCACCAGATTTAAGAAAACGATAGACCTTATAAATAGTTTGTCGAGAACGTTGTAACAGATTGGCTACTTTTGAAACAGATGGTGATTGATTGAAATAAGCTTCTATCATTACGAGTTCAGTTGGTGTAAGATGGTTATAGGTCATTTGTACTCACTCCTTATAATTCTTTCGTCGGAACTATTTTGAGTGTAGCACAAATGACTTTTTTTAGTTGTCTAGCTTAATTTTACAATCGGCGAATTAAAAAAGTAACAAAATCCTTAATGAAAGCGTTGACTTTTTGTTTGAATAGTATTATTATGAGTTAAACGAAAGTTAAAAGAAAATTAAACGAAAATAAAACGAAATAAAATGAAATTGTAGAGGTTGGAGATATGGAAAATTTAGATCGATTGAAGGATATAGTAAATTTTATAAATAAAAAGAAGCGTATTACAACAAAAGAACTTTCTGAAAAGTTTGGTGTCACAGAACAAACTGTAAGAAGCGATTTGGCTTTATTAGAACGAGAACATAAGATTATCCGAGTTCATGGAGGTGCAAAAGCAATTGACACAGATATATCTTTCGATGAACGTTTAGAAGAAAATGTACCAGAAAAACGAAGATTAGGGGAATATGCTGCTTCATTAGTTGAAGAAGGAGACATTATCTTTTTAGACGGTGGTACAAGTATGATGTATCTCATTGATGCATTACCAAAAGAAATCCATCTTCGAATAATTACTGCTAGTCTGCCCATAGCTGATAAATGTAGTCAATTAATAAATGCTGATATCTATTGTTTAGGAGGCATGCTCAATAAGCGAACAAAAGAGATGTATGGACCAAGAGCAGTGGCTGATGCTGAAACATTAATGGCTAACAAAGCATTTATAGGAGTAAGCGGTTTTTCTGTAGAAGATCAATTCACTGAAAATAATGTTCTTTCACTAGATGTGAAAAGTAAAATTCTAAATTCTACTAAGCAAAAAATAGTAGTAGCAGATTCCAAAAAGGAAAATAGAATTGGCATACAACGTGCATTTACTTTTAGTGACTTTGAGTTATTCATTACTGGAAAAAAAGTATCCAGTAAGTTTATCTCTGAAATAAGAAAACATATGGAGGTGATTCAAAAATAAAACTTTTAAATAAAATTAAAATTGAAAGGGGGTGAAAATGAATGTACGCGGATTTTATTCATCAAGAGTTGATTTTTTTTAATTCTAAATTTACTACAAAAGAGCAATTCTTTGAAGAAGCAACTAAAAAATTGAAAATGCTAGAGTATGTGGAAGATAGTTTTGAATCAGCAATTATGACAAGGGAGATGAGTTTTCCTACAGGATTAGAACTAGGGCATATTAATATCGCTATTCCCCATACTGATCCACAGCATGTAAAAAAACCGTTTGTTGCAGCCTATCAATTAAATAATCCGATTGAATTTGTACAAATGGCAACCACAGATAGTTTAGTTCCATGTGAATTGATTTTAATTTTAGGAATCACAGATCCAAAAAATCAAGTGGGATTATTATCAACAATTATGGAAATATTTGGAAATGATGAGAAGGTTTCTGAATATCGAAAAGTCAAATCACCAAAAGAGTTATATCACTTTTTACAACAAAATCTTTAAATTGAGAAAGGATGAATGAAAATGAAACGAATTATTGTTGCTTGTGGAAGCGGTGTCGCAACAAGTCAAACTGTTGCTTCAAAAGTTCAAAGATTATTAAATGAGAGAAAAGTTGATGCTAGCGTTGAAGCTGTTGATATTAAATCAATTAGAACGTTTATAAAAAATGCAGATGCTTATGTATCTATTACTCCAGGATCTGAAGATTACGGTGTTCCTAAATTTGATGGTATTAAATTTTTAACTGGGATGGGTATGGATGAAGAATTAGATCGATTAATTGAAGTGTTGCAAAAATAAAGGAGGATTTTGTCAATGATTGAAGTAATTTCGAATTTCTTTCAGGCAATTCTAAATATGGGAGCTACAGTGTTTGTACCAATCATAATGTTGATAATTGGTTTAGTAGCAAAAATGAAATTTAAAGATGCATTCAGTGCAGCATTGATTTTTGGGGTAGCATTTGCTGGAATGAATTTAGTTGTTGATTATATGTTGGGAAATATTACACCAGCCGCAAAAGCTTTTGCGGAAGCAACAGGAATCAATTTAACAGCGATTGATGGTGGATGGACGACAGGCGCTTCGGTAACATGGGCTTGGAAATATGCTTTTCTTGCTTTTCCAGTGACAATTATTATCAACATCATCATGTTAGCATTTAAATGGACAAAAACACTTAATGTGGATATGTGGAATGTGTGGGGAAAAGCATTTTGTGCAGTAATGGTCTATTATATATCAGGAAATCTGTATCTAGCTTTTCTAGTTGTAGCCATTCAAGTAGTCGTTGAGTTAAAAATTGGCGATATTTGGGCTAGAGAGATTCAGGAATTAACGGGAATTCCTGGTGTGACTTTACCTCATCATATGACATTAATTGCAGCTTTGTTATATCCAGTAGATAAATTTTTAGATTTATTTCCTATTTTCAACAAAAAAATGGATGTAAATGCTTTGAAAAACAAAATCGGTATTTTTTCTGAAAATCATGTAATGGGTTTTATTGTCGGTACATCGATTGGTTTAATTGGTAGATATTCGATTTCAGACGCATTGATTTTAGGAATAAACGCGGCTGCGGCTTTAACGTTATTTCCACTTGTTTCTAAGTTATTTATGCAGGCATTGTCGCCTATATCAGACGCAATATCAGAATATATGAGAAATAGATTTAAAGGAAGAGAGTTGTATATTGGTTTGGACTGGCCAATCTTAGCAGGAGCAAGTGAAATTTGGGTGCTGGCTATTTTGTTAATCCCATTTGAATTATTATTTGCAGCAATTTTACCAGGAAACCAAGTATTGCCTTTTGCAGGATTAATCAACTTATCCATTATTGTAGCTGCATATTTGCTAGGAAGGGGAAATATGTTAAGAATGCTTGTATATGGAATCATAACCACGCCAGTATTTCTATATATCGGAACTTACTTTGCCCCATACATTACTCAATTAGCACGTGATACAGGCGCAGTGAATGTTGAAGAAGGTACGATGCTAGCATGGGCAACTATTGAGAATGGTGAATTTAAGTTTGCTTTTGCAAATGCAATGGCAGGTAATTGGTGGGGAATAGTATTGGCAATTGCTTGGTTAGCGTTATTTGTCATTTTCTATATTGGTCGTAGTAAGGAAAATGTAAAACGTTATAGTGATGATTCAGAAATGGATGCGGTATAAGATGTTGAATAAACAAAATATTTTTAATATAAGCTCCATTTTTTTAGCTATGTTCCTACTAATTGCAGGATATTTTGGAAAGAATGCATTTCTTTCGGGATTATCTTTAATGATAGCTGTGTTGACTTACTATCAAACAAAAGGAGATAATCACACGTAAAATTATTAATTGAAAGGAGAGGAGCTATTTGATTTATACGATTACTTTGAACCCTGCAATTGATCATGTTTTTCACATTCAAGATGAATTAACTCGAGGGAAAAATAATAGAATCGCTGAAAGATATATGGATGTAGGAGGAAAAGGAACCCATGTTTCAGTCGGATTGAATATCTTAGGTAAAGAAAATAACTGTACGGGTATTACCGGAGAAAATAATTGGAATGAATTAAAGAACTTACTAATTAAACATCAAACAAAAAGTTCTTTCTATACAGTGTCTAAAGAAGACGTGCGAAATAATATTGTTCTTACAGATGATGGTGGAAAAGGTAGTTTCATGATTACAGAATATGGTTTTAAAATTAACAAACAAATTATTGATGCATTTTTCACTCAGGAATTAAATCAACTGTCTTCTAAGGATACGGTAGTAGTTGCAGGAAATCCATCTCTTCAAACACCAGTAGAAGTATTCGCTTATTTACTTGATAAGTTAGAAGAAAAAAAAGTTCAATTAATTGCTGATGTTTCAGGAAAATTTTTAGATGAAGTATTAAAAAGAGCTGTCTTCTTAATCAAACCGAATAACTATGAATTTTCTGAAATTATAGGTGAAGAAATTCTTTCTTTGGAACATTGTATTGAAGTATATCAGAAGAAAAAGTCAGTACTAACCAATATGAAATGTATTTCTGTATCTATGGGAGAAAAAGGATCTGTGTTACTAACAAATGATGAACAATATATATTTAATTCACCAAGAGTCAAAACAGTAAACGATACTGGCAGTGGAGATGCGTATGTCTCTGGTTTGGTTTACGGTTTTTCGGAAAAATTACCCTTAAAAGATATAGGAATTTTGGCAACTGCAGTTGGTGCTGCTAAAGCTGAAGAAACATTAAGTACAGGATTCTCAAAAGAACGTGTTCTAGAATTAAAAAAATTAGTTCAATATAGAAAGATTGGTGAGTAAACATAATGCTATACTACGGAGAACGAGTAAAACTGTGTAAATTTATCAAAAAAATGTATGATCGTAAATTTACAAATGCAGCAGGAGGAAATGTCAGTATAAAAGTAAGTGATGACCACTTTATCATGTCACCAACACTAATGTCTCAAAACTATCTTTGCGATTTAAATCCAGAACAAATTTTGGTCATTGATAAAGAGAAAAATATCATTGATGGTTATGGTGGAATTACACGTGAAATTAATATGCACATGGCTGCTTATGAAGAAAATGCAAAGATTAACTGCGTAATTCATGCACATGCTTTGAATTCAATGGTTTTTGCAAGTATGGGATTAGATATGCCTAATATTAGCGAAGGAACTCAAAAAATGGGAGAAATCAAATGTCTGGAATTTGCTCCAGCAACCACTCCTGAGTTAGCTGAAAAAGTTAGAAAAGAAGTAAGACAAGATCAAGCTATACCGAAATCCTATCTGTTACGAAAACATGGTGTTCTAGTAGTTGGAGCTACTTTAGAGAAAACCTATGATATGCTTGAGCGACTCGAATGGAATGCATACATCGCCAAAGAATATTTGATTTTTAAACAATTAGGAATAACAGGTATAGATGACCTTGTTGAATATGATTATAACACAGAAGAGTAAAGAGACTCTAGTTTCAGGATAAAAAAGAATAGTAGCTTGGGATTTAATACGGACAAGGATTATAGGATTCTTGTTCGTATTATTTTTTTTGCTATCAAGCAAACAATACAATACTGTATTAGAATAATTTATACAGATACGTAATTGTTCATAGTTGAACATTTGTGGAGAGTGTAAAATATTTTGTGTAAATGAATAAAACTATACAAAAAAGGAAGTCCCTTCTGTAGAATAGAGTTACCACAACACATTCACAGAAGAGAGGACTTCCCTATGAACGATTTTACTACAGAAATTCTAAAGACTCTAGCGAACAAAGGCGATTTGAATGAATTATTCCGTGTCCATT
>NZ_KV805550.1:0-24650 GCF_001811595.1 Enterococcus sp. HMSC078F03
CAAAAATCCAAAGTGATTTTTGTCCCACGCTCTTGTTTTTAAGAGAAATAATCAAGAAAGGTCGCTTTTTATTTTCTTTTACGTTATAATACAATAAGTTAATATGTTAACAAGTTAAGGAGTGATGGAGATGTGTAGTCAAGAAAATAAACAAAGACTGATCTCTCTAGGAGAAAATGTCACAGATGAATGGATTCAAACGCAATTAAATGAATGCGTTTCAAAAATTGCTAAAAATATGCAGCGTTTCGGAACACAGTTTCCTTCAGCTTGTGCTACGAATGGTCGATATCGTCTCAAAGCTAACGATGATTGGACCAATGGCTTTTGGACAGGCATGCTTTGGCTGGCATATGAGTGGTCTCACCAAGAAAAATTTCGTTTACTGGCAATGGAAAATATTGACAGCTTTCAACAACGATTAGAGGAGCATTTTGTTTTGGACCACCATGACATTGGTTTTTTATATAGTCTATCGGCGGGTGCTGGGTATAAAATTACCGGTGATGAGCGCTGTAAACAAGAAGTGCTAGCTGCCGCTGAAGTATTGTCAGCACGATTCCAAGAAAATGGCTCCTTCATTCAAGCGTGGGGCCATTATGGTGATCCCAAAGAATATCGATTAATTATCGACTCATTAATGAATTTACCGCTTTTATTTGAAGCAACTAAATTATCTGGAAATAGGGTTTATGAGGAAATTGCCTCACGTCACTATCATACGTTAATGAAAACGGTGATTAAATCCGATGCGACAACTTATCATACCTATTATTTTGATCCAGAAACAGGCAAACCAAAACATGGAGCTACGCATCAAGGACATAGTGATACTTCCATTTGGGCACGAGGCCAAAGTTGGGCAATTTTAGGGATTCCCCTAAACGAAACATTTCTCCATTCCCAACCATTTCCAGAAATGTATCCACAAATAGTGGAGGTTTTTCTAGCTCATTTGCCAGCAGATTTAATTCCCTATTGGGATTTTGATTTTAATGACCAAATGCCATCTGACAAAGATAGCTCGGCGCTGGCAATTGCGGCATGTGGTTTATTGGAAGCAGACAAACTACAGGCTTTTCCTCAAGCGAAAGAGCTTGCCAAAGGAATGATTTATCAATTAGGAGAATATTATCGTACGCAAAATGATTCCGAAAATGAAGGACTGCTACTCCATGGTGTTTACGCACATGCAGAAGGAAAAGGGATTGATGAACCCAATTTATGGGGCGATTATTTTTACATGGAAGCCTTAATGCGTTTAGCAAAACCATCATGGCAAAGATACTGGTAAAGGGGAAAAATGATGCAAACGTTTGAGATTAAAGAAGACTTTTTATTAAATGGACAACCAATAAAAATTATTAGCGGGGCGATTCATTACTTTCGAATGACACCTAGCCAATGGGAAGATAGCCTCTATAATCTGAAAGCTTTAGGAGCTAATACAGTAGAAACCTACATTCCTTGGAATATTCATGAACCAGAAGAAGGCGTATACGATTTTGAAGGAATGAAAAACATTGAAGCATTTGTCCGCTTGGCAGAAAAACTGAATTTACTAGTTATTCTGCGTCCTTCGGCTTATATTTGTGCAGAATGGGAGTTTGGTGGCTTACCAGCATGGCTTTTGAAAGAAAAAGGTGTGCGATTACGTTCGACAGATCCTATTTTTATGACTAAAGTTCGTAACTATTTTCAAGTATTATTGCCTAAACTAGCACCGCTGCAGATAACACAAGGTGGACCAGTGATCATGATGCAGGTTGAAAATGAATATGGGTCCTATGGCATGGAGAAAGCGTACTTGCGACAAACCAAGCAGATAATGGAAGAACTGGGGATTGAGGTTCCTCTTTTTACATCTGATGGCGCTTGGGAAGAGGTTTTGGATGCGGGTACGTTAATTGAAGAGGATGTTTTTGTGACAGGAAATTTTGGTAGTCATTCGAAAGAAAATGCTGCCGTTTTGAAAAAATTTATGACTCGTCATGGTAAAAAATGGCCGTTGATGTGCATGGAATACTGGGATGGGTGGTTCAATCGTTGGGGCGAACCAGTGATTCAGCGGGAAGGTACCGACTTGGCGAAAGAAGTAAAAGATATGCTGGCAGTGGGTTCTTTAAATCTCTATATGTTTCATGGAGGAACAAATTTCGGCTTTTATAACGGGTGTTCGGCGCGAGGTGCAAAAGATTTACCTCAAGTCACTAGCTATGATTATGATGCTTTATTAACAGAAGCAGGAGAACCAACAGAAAAATATTATGCCGTTCAAAAAGCAATTAAAGAAGTATGTCCAGAAGTTTGGCAAGCACAACCACGCACGAAAAAACTGGGGAATTTAGGAAGCTTTCCAGTAACTGCTAGCGTATCCTTATTCGCAGTAAAAGATCAAATGATGACACCGAAGACCACCACGTATCCATTAAGTATGGAAGAAGCTGGCTCAGGCTATGGCTACTTGCTTTATTCGTTTGATTTAAAAAATTATCATCATGAAAATAAACTAAAAGTGGTCGAGGCCAGTGATCGTTTACACATTTATGTAGATGGAGATTTAGCTGCTACCCAATATCAAGAGACAGTGGGAGAAGAGCTACTCATTTCAGGGCAAACTGAAAAAGACACACTTGCGTTAGATATCCTAGTGGAAAACTTAGGTCGCGTTAATTATGGCTTTAAATTAAATAATCCCACACAAAGTAAAGGAATTCGAGGTGGAGTGATGCAAGACATTCATTTTCACCAAGGCTATCAACACTATCCCTTAACTTTTTCACAAGAGCAATTAGCCAAGATTGATTACACAGCTGGAAAAAATCCATTGCAGCCTTCGTTTTATCAAGTAACATTTGAATTAGAACAGCTAGCAGACACGTATATTGACTGTCGAGGCTACGGCAAAGGATTCGTTGTGGTCAATGGCCATCATCTAGGTCGTTATTGGGAAATAGGACCCATTCATTCGCTGTATTGTCCCAAAGAATTTTTACAGCAAGGACAAAATGAAGTAGTAATTTTTGAAACAGAGGGAATTGAAATTGAGTACTTGAAATTTACGAATCAAGTAATCATAGATTAAAAAAATAGAAGTAGAAGCTGAAATTTATTCGGCTTCTACTTCTATTTTGGTTTTGAAATATTTCCAATGTTTATAACTAATAATATATTCAGCAACACTACCATCTGCGAGATAGGAATGTTTAACTTGTTTAACAGCGGGTTCACGAAAACTTAATTGAAGTAAATTCAATAACTCAGCATCTTCGGGAAAGACAATTTCATTTGTTTCTACAGAAGCCAACGAGAAGAGGTCTACTGAAAAATCTTTACGGACTCGTTCATACACACTTGCATAAGCTGTGAGGTCCTTTGAGAGCGGCTCTTTAACAAGCTTTTTGGGAAGATGTGTGATATGTACGAGAAAGGGTGTATCTTCAGAATAGCGTACACGCTTGATTCTATAATAAGAAGCGTTAGCTGGTAAGCCTAATTCCTTTAAAATTTCGGCTTGATTATCTTCTTCAATTGAAAGGACTTTAACTTTTTCAGAGTCTAAAGAATGCAACTCGATATCAGAAAATTTTACATTTTGAGAAACTTTTGATTTCGAAACAAAGGTCCCTTTTCCTTGGATACGATACAAGTAACCTGCACTGGTCAGCTCATTCAGTGCTTTGACAGCTGTGATAGAACTAACAGCATATTTTCGTTTAATATCGGCTTCAGAATAAAATTTATCACCAGGAATAAAGGTATGATTTTTTATTTCACGTAAAAGGTCTTGTTTAATTTGTTCATATTTAGGTAACATGCGATTGCCTCCATTCTAGTAATCGAATGAATTAAGCATAACATGTTAACTAGCCTTTAGCAAACACTTTGAAAAAGAGGAAAGACAATTTTTATTTAAAGAATTCAAAAAAATAAATTCAATATATTAAGATATTAGGTTTACGGATAACTTAGTATGTGTTATAGTAAGTTCGTAGAGAACATAACATGTTAAGTAGGGTCACCTACATCTAGGGAGGGAAATTCGTGGAAAACATTGTACTAATTAGTCATGGTAGCATGGCTGAAGGCGTCAAAGTTAGCTTAGAAATGATCGTTGGTCGGCAAGAACACGTGCATACAGTCTCATTACGACCAGATAGCGACAATCTTCAATTTGAGAAAGAGCTAAATGAAAAAATGAAAGCCCTTAACGGTACGACACTGATTATTGCTGATTTACTAGGAGGAACGCCATGTAACGTGGCAACTAAGAATTATTTGAACGTTGACGGAGTGGAAATTATTGCAGGGATGACGCTCTCTGTTGTGATTGAAGCAGTGGTTAATCAACAGGCTTCGATTAAAGAATTAGTTTGTTTAGCACAAGAAAATATTGTTGATGTAAAGGCTGGAATGAATCAAGCGGAACAAGAGATTTCAGAAGCCAGCAAAGAAAAAGAGTTAAGTAACTATAGTCAATATGCTGGAAAAGAAAATATTGTAAACACACGGATTGATGAACGGTTAATTCATGGACAAGTAGCGGGAATTTGGTCGACAAGTCTTAGTACACAGCGAATAATTGTAGCCAATGATGAGGCGGCTACAGATCCTTTACAAAAATCATCTTTGAGAATGGCAGCGCCTTCTTCGATGCGTTTATCTGTTCTTGGAGTAGAGGCTGCCGCTAAAAATATTCAATCAGGAAAATATGGTAAACAGCGTTTATTTTTATTATTTAAAAATCCGAAAGATGTGCTCCGCTTTATCGAAGCGCAAGGACCTATCAAAACTGTAAATGTTGGGAATATGAGTTACAAAGAAGGAGCACGCGAAGTAACAAAAAGTATTCAAGTTTTACCAGAAGAAGAACAAATTTTTGAAACAATCGCTTCAAAAGGCGTCACTGTGACAGCCCAATTAGTTCCAAACGATCCAGTCGTTGATTTTATGAAAAAATTACGCGGCTAAAACTGTCAGACTAAGAAAGAATATTTTTAAATTTAGGAGGAAATTTCAATGCATTTAGCAGCGTATCAAATTATTTTAATTACTATTTATGCGTTTATTGCTATTAATGACTCACTTATTTCAAATACGTTGACGCAACCAGCTATTGCTGGAATGATTTCTGGAATGATTATGGGAGATTTAAAAACTGGTTTAATGGTTGGCGGCACTCTTCAATTAATGCGTTTAGGAATTGCTGCTTTTGGTGGAGCATCGGTACCTGATTATTTCACAGGGGCTGTTTTAGGAACCGCTTTCGCTGTAATCTCTGGAAAAGGAGCGGAGTATGGCATTGGTTTAGCTGTTCCTGTTTCTCTGTTGATGTTGCAACTAGATGTAGTCGCCCGTTTTTGTAATGTCTTTTTACTTCATAGTGTCGATAAAGCGATTGATAAGATGCAAGTAAAACGGATTCCACGTTTAGTTTTATCTGGTTCTGTTCTATGGGGACTGTCTCGTGCCATTCCGATTTTATTAATGTTATTAGCGGGGGATGCTGTAGTAACAACGATTACCGATAACATGCCAGAATGGCTAATGACGGGCTTAAAAACAGCTGGAGGAGTATTACCTGTTGTCGGTGTAGGGATTTTATTACGTTACTTGCCAACGAAGCAATATATCCCCTATTTACTATTAGGCTTTTTCTTAGCGGCTTATTTAAAAGTTCCAATGTTAGGTGTTTCGATAGTTGGGATGGTAGCAGCGATGCTTGTATTTAAACGTGATGGGGCAAAAAGCACGACACAAGCAACAACAGGAAATGGTGATTTTGAAGGAGGATATGACGGCGATGAGTAAGCATAAACTGACAAAAAAAGAATTAAATGCAATTAGCTGGCGTTATATTTTAGGAAGCCAATTAAACTGGAACTATGAACGTATGATGAGTTCAGGATATTTATACGGCATCTTACCTGTTTTAAAAAAATTCTATGGTCATGATGAAGCACAATTTCAAGATATGATGCGCACACACAATCAATTTTTTAACACCAATGCTATTTTTGGGAATTTAATTATGGGGATTGATGTTGCGATTGAAGAGCAAGATGGCTATAAAGCGAAAGAAACAATTATTGCGCTAAAAACAGCTCTGATGGGTTCTTTGGCAGGCGTTGGGGACTCTTTATTCCACGTTATTTGGGGGACGATTTTCGGCTCTGTTGCAGGGACACTGGCTCAAAATGGTTCGGTGGTTGGCTGTGTTATTTGGATTATTGCAAATATTGCACTATTGTTTGGTCGGGCCGCGCTCTTACCACTTGGTTATAAGCAAGGGGTCAAACTAGTGACGACCTTAAAAGACAAGTTATCTGCCTTTACGAATGCAGCAACTGTTCTTGGTGTGACTGTGATTGGTGCCTTAATTCCTTCAGTTATCAAGGCGACAGTTCCTTTTGTTTATAAAAAGAACGGGGTCGAATTAGTTATTCAAGATACGTTAGATGCGATTTTGCCTTCCTTAGTTCCAATCTTACTTGTTCTTTTGACTTATTGGATGTTAGGTCAAAAGAAACTAAATTCCACACGAGTGATTTGGATTATTTTAATTTTATCGATTGTTTTGAGTGCCTTTGGTATTTTGGCGTAAAAAGTATATTAAGTGATTTTCAGAGAGTCGGAGAGTGTAGAAAGTATTTTTCTTCACTCTTTTTCTCTAATTCGGATGTAAGCGTTTTACGATAATTTTTTAGGAGGAGAAAGAATGAAAAACAGGAAAATATGGGTAATGCTGGTCGGACTGTTTACTGCTTTGACGAATGGATTTATGGGAACCACCCTTACTTTTGCAGAAGAAAACGAAGCGAGCCAAACGATTGAGCAACCCTCTTACATTTCAGATTTCCCCAATCAAGTTGGGCATTGGCAAGATTTGGTAGGAACAGCAGAAAAAAAGAATGATTCTGCTGGTTTATGGATCGCAAACACGAAGCAAGGGACAAACCTCGAATCTGTCTCTATCAATCTTGATGCACGCGAACAATCTTCAGGAGATCTTGAACTAACCTTTTTATATGAAGGGCAAAGTAACTTCGGATTGGTTTTTCGCGGAGATAAACAAAAGACGAGTCAATGGCAATCTTTTGCTTATAATCGTGACGGTCGCTGGCAGTTAGGACAACCAGGCGGTAAATGGCTAACTAATATTCCGGGACCAACATTACTAAGTGGTCAACAATATAAACTGCTAGTTCGCTATGATGGGAAAAAAATTCAAACATTCCTGAATGATCAATTATTTTATGAAAATGAAGAGGTTCATTATCCTGATGGTACGTCCATTAATGATGACTGGATGGGTGCTGTAGGAATTAGACTATTTGGTAATCTATCAAAGCTGAATATCATTTCTATGAAAAGTGGCCCCGTTGGTAGCATTCCTGTTATCGATTCATCTGCAGAATACCGAGAATTAAAAGAAAAATGGCGAAATCAGCTTGTTTCAAAAGAATATGATTCAACTAACCAAGCGCTTGTAGACTACGTCCAAAAAATCTCCAATGAAGCAACAGAACTCGATCAAACGATGAATAAAGAGCCGAACCGCAGCTATTTATGGCCACTAGAGCCTGGCAATACGCCATCGGCTGATTTAACGACTCAATTTACCAAATTGCAAAAATTAGCGTTAGCCTATGGAACGAAGGGGAGTACGCTTTACCAAGATGACAAATTGGCAGCAACCATTATTGATGGCTTAGATTTTATGGTAACGCAAAAAGGATATGATGGGAAAAAGTACCATGGAAATTGGTGGGACTGGCAAATTGGTGTGCCACAGAAGTTTCTTAATATTCTAATGATTTTAGAGGATAAAGTTTCTCCAGAAAAGCAACAAATCTATACAAATGCGCTGAGCAGTTATGTCCCAGATCCGTTTAAACAGTTGTATACAAAACCACAAGGAACGTTTGTGGATTTAGCTTTTATCCCAAATTTTGTGACATCAGGAGCGAACCGAACGGACTTAGCTTTAACTGTTTTGGGGTTAGGAATTTTACAAAAGGATAGCGGGAAAATTAACCAAGCATCCAGTAGTATCGTCGATGTATTTAAATTAGTCACAAAAGGTGATGGTTTTTACCAAGATGGTTCTTTTATCCAGCACAATAACATTCCTTATACAGGTTCGTATGGCAATGTTTTGGTGAAAGGGGTTGGACAAATTTTGGCCATTACAGCAGATTCATCTTTTCAAATGGATGCAACTCTTGTGACAGAATTTGTTGAAAATGTTGATCGTGCCTTTCTTCCTTTGATTTATAAAGGTGAAATGCTACCAACCGTGAATGGCCGTTCCATCTCAAGAGCCCCAGCAGTTGGAAAAACAGGCTACGGCTCAACTACCATGTATAATTTATTAATTGTGGCTAAATTTGCCCCTAATAATTATCAAAAGAAATTTCAAGAAGCCGTTAAATATTGGATGAAGGAGAACCCAGATTATTATTTGACAAATGCTCGTGATTTTAATGATTTACAGATGACTATGCAACTTTTAACTAATCCAGAAATTACGGGAGGGCAACTTCCTTTTACAGGCACGAAACTTTATGCTTCGATGGATCGATTTGTCCAACGCACACCTAGTTATATGTTTGGGCTAGGCTTGTATTCAAAGCGCACTGCATCTTTTGAAGCAGGGAATAAAGAAAATAAACGTGGCTGGCACACTGGTGACGGAATGATGTACGTATATAATGATGACGAGGTTCAATTTAATTCCAGCTATTGGCCAACTGTAGATCCCTATCGACTACCAGGAACAACGGTAGATACCATTTCTTTGGCAGATGAAGTTTCAGCATTTACAACAATCACATCGAAAGAGCAATGGGTTGGTGGAGTAACGTCAGACAATCAGGCAGTAGTAGGGATGGCTCTTAATAAAGACGGGACCAAAAATAATGGGAAACTTTTACCTATGAACCTACAAGCTAAAAAATCTTGGTTTGTATTAAATGGGCAAATTATCGCATTAGGCGCAGGAATTAAAGGGGATACAGAAGCTTCGATTGAGACAGTTGTTGATAATCGTTTGTTAAATGATGCGTATCAGTATCAAGTGCTATCAAATATTGGGGAGATTCATGAGAAAAATGAAACGAGTAAAAAACAATGGTTATTACTAAAGTCGGATCATTCCAATGCTAATATGGGTTATTATTTTCCAGAAGAAACAACGGTAAATGTTAAAAGTGAAACTAGAAAAGGAACCTATAAAGCAATTAATGAAGCATTTCCAAGTGATAAAGAATATGTAGGTGATTATCGAACATTTACGATTCAACATGGTCAACACCCAACGAACGAGCATTATGCTTATGTAGTTTTACCAGGAATCGATGAAACTGATTTAAAAACATATGCTGCCAAAAAAACAGTAGAAGTTCTCTCAAATACAGAAGAAATTCAAGCAGTTAAGCAAGAAGAAGAAGGCTATCTTGGAGTTAACATTTGGTCAGAAACTGGCGGTACAATAGCAGGGATTACCTCAAATAAAGCTATTTCTTTAATGAGAAAGACACAACAACACCAAAAAACGTATACTTTCTCTGATCCCACACAAACAACTAAGACACTGACTTTAAAAATACCAAAAGATTACAGCACAGTAATTAGTCAAAGTGACGGAATCACTTATGATGATGCAACAGAAACCTTTACTATTAATTTTGAAAATGCTGCAGGAAGTAGTAAACAAATTATTGTAGAATAACTAAAAGAAATTAAAGTAGCCTCAAATTCCAGTTTAATCGGAATTTGAGGCTACTTTGTTGAAATTATTTAAGATTCTAACATTTCTGCAGGTAATAAAATCGTTTCACGATGGCCATCATCAAAAGCAAAAATTCGCGACGGATATGCCGTAGAATAACTAAATGGTAAGTCGATGGCCATTTCTACTGAACTATTTTCTTGAGAAAAATGGACAGTCACTTTGCCATTATTGTTCAACAAATCAAAGTGAAGTAAGTCGTTTAAAGGGATAACCCCTTTTAGATTTAAGTCAATAATCAACCAAATACTATCAATTAAGCCACTAGGTAAGCTAGAAACAACACCTAATGAAGCATAGCGGCTACGGTCACTATCAAAACGTTCAAACATATGGATGACCTCCTTTTTGTTTACTTACTTTTAGTATACTGCAAATTTAAAAAAAAGAAATTGTTTCGTTTGAAAATATTGCGTAGATTAGCAAAAATTTAATATTCCTCTGTAGCTTCCTAGCTTTGCAGGTGTCATCATTTATGTGAAGAAATCACGACATGCAGTAAAAAGAAAATGGGACGTACGTTGTTTCAACGTACATCCCATTTCTAAAACTTAAGAGAATCAGCTGAACAAAAGTGTACTCTTTATTCGGCTAATTCTGGTTCAGTCGTTTCAGCAGCTGTTCCTTCTTCTTCTTCAGGAGCAGTTTGTGCTTCAACAATAGCAACTAGTTGTTCTTCTGGATCAGTTAAAATTTCATAGTCTTTGTGTTCAGGTAAATCAGCGATTGTAAGAGCATCACCAATTTCTAAGTTTGTAATATCTACTTCAATTGATTCTGGCAATTTGTCTGGTGTGGCTGCCACTAAAACAGTGTACAAGTTTTGAGCTAAGGTACCCCCAGCTTTCACACCTGCAGATTCACCAATTAATTGAACTTCTGCTTCGACTTCTGTTGTTTCTTTCATATTTACAGATAAGAATTCAACATGAAGCATTTGACCAGTAAAGGTATCTAACTGTGCTTTCGACATTAATGTGTTGATGTTTTTGCCATCAACTGTCATTTTAATAACGGTGTTAGCACCATGTTCGCGTAAAATTTTTGATAAGTCTTTTTCTTCAAAATAGATTGGTGTACTTTCAATTTGGTAACCGTAAACAATGGCAGGTACTTTCCCTTCGTGACGTAGCTGATTTCTTAGTGAACGTGGACGGATAGCTCTTTCTTTAACTTCTAATTGTACTGACATAACCTAATTCCTCCTTGAAATAATGAGTGATTTGGTTAAACTCAGAAACAAAACATAATGGAAAAAAGAAACTCTTTTTTCAGTTGTTCTTGTCTAGAAAAATGCTAACAATAATCAAAAAATCCCCACAAATATTGCCAGGCAACACTCATGGGAATGGTTCATTGTTATCGTTGTTCTCTCCCAGGTCATTACGCTGTTTTTGAGAAACCTTTATTTACTTTACTTATTAACCGTAACACTTATATTTTTATACGTCAAGGAATTACCTTTTTCCACTTTTCATCTTTAACGGATTCCACTATACTTATACCAGAATGGAGCTGAACAATGCGATTAGATAAATTACTAGAAGAACTTCAGTTTGGATCACGCAAAACGGTGAAACGATTAATCAAAGGCAAGCAGGTCACTGTGGATGGCATCGTGACTTTAAATGAAAGCCAAAATGTCGATGCGCAATTACAAATGATTAAAGTAAAAGGACAATTAATTTCGCATAAGACCCATGTGTACTATATGTTGAATAAGCCAAAAGGTGTGGTTAGCGCTGTCTCAGATGCATCTAAAAAAACAGTTATTGATTTGATTGCGCCACAAGACAGACGCCCTGGTCTTTATCCAGTGGGCAGACTCGATGGCGATACGGAAGGGTTACTTCTATTAACAGATAATGGACAATTAGGGTATCAATTAATTCGGCCAAATAAAGAAGTAGCGAAATGTTATGAAGTGAAAGTCAATGGTTTGGTCTCTGCAGAAGATTGTGCTAAATTTAAAGATGGGATTGTTTTGCAAGGAGGCATTCAATGTAAGCCAGCAAAAATAACTGTTCTTGCAGCGACTGAAACGGAGAGTCATGTTTTCCTGACTATTCAAGAAGGAAAATTTCACCAAGTGAAAAAAATGTTTTTATCCGTGGGGAAAAAAGTGACTGCTTTAAAACGCCAAACTATGGGGCCGTTGCGGCTAGATCCGCAATTACCTTTAGGTGCTTATCGTTCATTAACAAGAGAAGAGTTACAATTGCTATTGCCTTATTTTTTTATTGAAAAACAACAAACAAGCAAAGCGTTACCGAGTAATTTGAAAAGAGAAGAGGAACGGAAATGAAAACATTGCTTTTTGATGTTGATGATACATTGTTAGATTTTAAATTGGCTGAAAAGAAGGCGCTACATGCCTTATTTGAAGAAGAAAATGTACCATTTACATCTGAAGTCGAGTCAACATACCACCGAATTAATCAAGGATTATGGCGTTCATTTGAAGAAGGAAAAATAACAAAAGATGTTCTCCTTGATACACGGTTTGGTTTATTGTTTGACGCGTTTAATCGAGAAGTTGATAGCGTTAAAATGGGAGAAAACTACCGAGAATATTTAAGTCAAGGACATGACTTGCTTGGCAATAGTCAACGTATCTTGGAAAAATTAGCACCCCATTATGATTTATATATTGTGACAAACGGAGTGGCAAAAACACAGTATCGTCGGTTGGAAGATTCGAAATTAATGCCTTATTTTAAAGATATTTTTGTTTCAGAAGAAGTGGGTTATCAAAAACCGATGAAAGAGTATTTTGATTTTGTTTTTGAACGGATTCCTAATTTTAGTCGAGAAAAAACAATGATTATTGGCGATTCTTTGCATTCAGATATTCAAGGAGGTCAACAAGCGAAAATTCAAACTGTTTGGCTCAATCCGACCTCCGCTCCAGCAACACCAACCATTCAACCCAATTATACGATTCAACAGCTAGATGAGTTGTTACCAATTCTTGGGCATTAAAAAGAGCGTGGGACAAAAATCACTTTGGATTTTTGCTCCACGCTCAAAAACTGATAAACGGCGGGAACAGAAGCAACTCCTTCGGAAATAAGCCGAAATTCTCCAAAAATTATAGAGCAATTTTCGGAAATTTCTTCTTATTTCTCGGAGCTAAACGGTTCTGTCCCGACCTCTTTTTAACTTAAATGTAACCGTAAGCGAACCATATCCTTTAAAGGCAAGCCGTTTTCTATAATAGGCTCATCATAATGATGGATAAAAAAATCTGGTTCAATATGTGTCATTCGAAAACCGACTTTTTGGTAGAGATATAGCTGTTGAAAGCCTGTGCTCCCAGTCCCAATCTCCAAGGAATCATACTTTTCTTTTTTGGCAAAATCAATGGCAAAATGTAATAATTCTTGCCCGATGCCCCGCCCTCGGCTTTCTTCTGAGACAGCGATGTTTACGATTTCCAATGTCCGTGGGTGAGTCGGCAACAGGACTAAAATTCCTTGAAGTTCTTCAGTCTGATAGTCAAAGCAAATGCCGCGGGTAATGTAATCTGCCACCATTTTTTTTGAGGGATCTGCCTCATAAAGAAGAGCGTAATGCGCCGTTGTAAGTGCTTCTTTTTTGACTTTTTTAATCATAGGTAGGATTCTCCTTTTATTGATAAGTATACTGTAATTGAAAGAAGTGTGGGCAGATTTTTCATAAGAAGATAAAAATCACATGAAAAGTCTTGGAAAAGGTCTGGCATTCTTCAGAGTTTTCATTATAATAGTAAAAGACAATGAAGTTTTTGAAAAGAAAGAGGTTTATACATGAAAGATAGTCAGCCAATTATCATTGGTGTTACTGGCGGATCAGGAAGCGGAAAAACCAGTGTTAGCCGTGCGATTTTTAATAATTTTCCCGATCATTCAATTATGATGTTAGAACAGGATTCTTATTATAAAGATCAGAGCCATTTGAGTTTTGAAGAACGTTTAAATACCAATTATGATCATCCTTTTGCGTTTGATACAGATTTATTGATTCAACATGTTGAACAACTGTTAAATTATCAAGCCATTGAAAAGCCAGTTTATGACTACGTTGCGCATACAAGAAGTACAGAAACGGTGATACAAGAACCGAAAGAAGTAATTATTCTTGAAGGGATTTTAATTTTAGAAGATCGCCGCTTAAGGGATTTAATGGATATTAAAGTGTATGTGGATACAGATGATGACATCCGTATTATTCGTCGAATCAAGCGTGATATGGAAGAACGTGGCCGTACGTTGGATTCTGTGATTGAACAATATTTGACAGTCGTCAAGCCCATGTATCACCAATTTATTGAACCTACGAAACGTTATGCAGATATCATTGTGCCAGAAGGTGGCGAAAACCACGTCGCTATTGATTTAATTAATACAAAAGTGGATAGTATTTTAACAAAAATGTAATAGTCAGCTTAAATAGCCGTCTCTATATCAGAGTCGACTGTTTAAGCTTTTTTTGACTTTTAAAGGGTGGTTTTATCAAATATTTTAAGGGATAGCTAAAAAGTTGAAAATATTGCAAGAAACAATATGCTATAATTTTTTAAAGGAAAAGGAGGGAAGGGAATCTGAATGATAAAAAGAGGTGAGGTTTTTTATGCGAATCTCTCACCAGTTGTTGGTTCTGAACAAGGTGGGATTCGACCTGTCCTGATTATTCAAAATAACAAAGGTAACTTATTTAGTCCAACGTTGATTGTTGCACCGATTACCCGTAACGTAAGCAAGCGGCTGCAACCAACGCAAGTCCTTATCGAAATTCCCCATAACGAGTGCAGGACGCCATCACTTATTTTGTTAGAACAAATTCGAACATTGGATAAAGAACGAATGCTACACAAGGTTTGTCAACTTTCTCGTGAAGAGATGGAACAGGTCAATCAAGCTTTAAAAGTTAGCGTTGGTATCCGTTAATTTACATATAAAGAAATCGTTTTGGGGAAACGGTTTCTTTTTTTGTTGAAATGGTTTCCAAATATTCGTTTTTCTCGTATAGTGAAAGAGGAGGCGATCACATGGATAAAATTCGTTATGGAATTATGAGTACTGCCCAAATTGTCCCAAGATTTGTAGCAGGGCTTCGAGAAAGCGCGCAAGCTGAAGTGCGCGGGATTGCATCAAGGCGTTTAGAGAATGCTCAAAAAATGGCTAAAGAATTAGCGATTCCGGTGGCTTATGGCAGTTATGAAGAGTTATGTAAGGATGAAACAATTGATATTATTTATATTCCCACCTACAATCAAGGACATTACTCAGCAGCTAAGCTTGCGTTATCACAAGGAAAACCCGTCCTACTGGAAAAACCATTTACATTAAATGCTGCTGAAGCAGAAGAACTCTTTGCAATCGCACAGGAGCAAGGGGTTTTTCTAATGGAAGCTCAGAAGTCTGTCTTTTTACCAATTACCCAAAAAGTAAAGGCAACGATTCAAGAAGGGGGATTGGGAGAGATTTTATGGGTTCAGTCAGTTACTGCCTATCCCAATGTGGATCATATTCCCTGGTTTTACTCGAGAGAAGCGGGTGGTGGAGCGCTTCATGGCTCAGGAAGTTATCCATTACAATACTTACAATACGTATTAGGGAAAGAGATTCAAGAGGTTACGGGAACCGCAACGTATCAGCAAGGGGCGACGGATAGTCAATGTAATTTAGCTTTGAAATTTGCTGAAGGGACGCTGGGCAATATTTTTATTAATGTTGGTTTAAAGATACCTAGTGAAATGACCATTTGTGGGACGAAAGGGCAAATCGTTATTCCTAATTTCTGGAAAACAGATTGTGCTTATTATACAGATGCTCAAGGCAACACTGTCAAATGGTCTGAACAATTCACTAGTGAATTTACGTATGAAATCAATCATGTGAATCAATGTTTACAAGACAAAAAGTTAACTAGCCCAGTAATGACGAAAGAATTAACGATAGCAACCGTTAAAATTGTTGAAAGTTTTTATCAAGAATGGTTCGATAACGAATAATTACCATCACTTGCTATCCAAACTATTCTGTGTTAAAGTGTGTTTTATGCGACGAGTTGACTCAATCAGATAGCTTCGGCTATTCCGTTTTGACGGCTAGTGATTGTCAAACACAACGACACCAGATAGTACGGCTATCAGTTACCGGATTTGTAACGTGTCGGACAGAATACTTTTGTGGAGAAGGTTTCTGTCTATTTATGCAAATAAATAGTGTGGTATCCCTTAACAGTTACTACTGTTAAGGGATTTTTTTTGTATGAAAAGAGAAGTGTTGCACTTTTATAAGTGCAACTTTTTTGTGTTGTGGAACAGATAAAATAACGCTATAGTTTTAAGTGTAAAGGGAAAAGAAAAGAGGTGACAAGGCATGACCGTGTTGTTGTCCAAAAGAGCGATAAATATTTTATTGATGCTTTTGGATTTGGAAGGGAGTATTACCACGCAAGAATTAGCTGAGAGCTTTACTGTCAGCGTTCGAACAATTAAGTATGATTTAGAAGATATTCGTGCTTGGTTTGAACAGCACGATGAGACACTTTATTCAAAACGAAATAAGGGAATCTGGCTAGATTTACCTGACTCTAAACGCTTACTGTTAAAAAATGAAATTATCGATGTCGATCGATTTGAAACCTATCCTGATCAAAAAAGACGAGTCAATGTATTGATTTTTCAGTTATTGTCAGTCAAAGGGTACTTAACGGCACAGCAGCTAGCAGATGAATTATTAGTGAGTCGAAACACAATTGTCAGTGATTTGGAACAGGTCGAACGGTTGCTGCAAGCATATGATTTAACCTTAATTCGCCAAGCGCGGCAAGGGTTTACAATCAGTGGTGAAGAAAGCAATGTACGCTTACTGATGGAATTTATCACTCAAAAAGAACTTACAGAATACGATATTTACCAAATTATGAACTATGTGACAAAGACAAAAGGGGCTGAAAAAATCCCTAAAATTAAATTTGGGTCAGGGACATTGTTTCAAGGTTGTTATCGTAGTGCATTGAAAAAAATGCGAAATTTAATTAATCCACTCGATCAAAATCAATTTGATTATGCCGAAATATTATCTATTACGTTGAGAGTGGCAATTGCCGCAGCACGTATGCAGATGGCACATACAATTGGGACTTACCGAGTGTTATCACAAAAAACACGCTTTGAACAACGGAACGAAGTACCACTTTTACTTTTACAAGAGGTGTTTGAACGGTATGACTTGCCTTTATTAGCGGATGAATATTTTTATATTTATAGTGATTTATTCGGAACCCATCAACGGCAAGATATGGTTCAATTAACAAAGCAAGTGATTGAAAGCGTTTCAAAAGAGCTGAATTATCCTTTTGTAAATGATCGCCAATTATTTACGAACTTGTTTGCACACCTGTCCTTACGTTTTACAAAGAAACATTTATTTATTAATGAATACAATCCGTTTTCTGAAGAAATCAAAGGAAAACACCCAGCGTTGTTTTTAGCTATTCAAAGTGCCTGTAAACAATTAATTCAACGTTCTGTTTTGTTAGTCAACGATTCTTTCTGCGCATATATTGCGTTGCATTTTTTGGCAGCTCAGGAACGACAACAGCAGGAAGCTAAAGTTGTTAGGATTGTGTATGTTTGCTCGACGGGCTTAGGTGTGACCAGTTTAATTGAACAAAAAATTTTAGAGGAAGTACCAAACGTTGAACTCGCAGGATTTGCTTCTGTTTTAAATGCAACTGAAGTGATTCAAGCAGAAAAGCCCGATTTGGTATTGAGTATTTTCCCAATTGAAGAAATGACATACCCATTTATTAAAGTTAGTCCATTGTTGACGGACACAGACTTAAGTTTGATTCGGGAAGAGGTCGATAAAATTTTATTAGGGAAACGTCAAGGGAAAGGTACCGCTCGCTCCACGAAATCTGATGTAATTGAAAAAAATGAACGGATACAAAGCCAAGATTTATTAGTAAAAGCGTATATTATTTATGAAGAGTTAAAACGAATGTTTCAAACAAAGTTACTGAGCGAATATCAAGAAGCCTTTTTACTTCACGTTTTATTAATGACACATCGGATTACGTTTAATAAACAATACGAAGAGATTCCTTGTAATAGAGAAGTATCTCATGAAAGGCAAGAAGAAATTCGGCAAATTGAATGTTTATTTGCTAAAAATGAGTTACCTGTCAATCATGCTGAAATTTCAGCATTACTTAATTATTTAGAACAACCAAAGGAGGAAGAGGATGGAACTAGCAATGGAAGCACAGGAGATCATTCGACAAAGTGCTGAACCAGAAAAGCTACAATCGATTATCAAACAAACCAGTGCGCGATTAGCAGAAGCACAAATTGAACCAACGGAATTACAGTGGACGATTTTGATTAACCATCTCAATGAGATGCTGAATCGTTCAAGAGAAGGAACGACATTAGCTGGTGTTGATCGGACGTTATTTACGGAACTAACGCCAGAAACGTTGAAAATTGCAGAAGAAACAACAGAAGCAATTGGTCAGTTATCAGAAGATGAATGGTATGTTTTAGCTGTTCATTTTGAAGTTGCTAAACAAAACAATTAATAGGAGGAAAAGTTATGATTACAGTAGTTATCGCAGATCGTTTAGGAAAAGGACAAAATGTTGCAAAAGGAGTGGAGCAAGCCGGTGGTCGCGCGGTTGTTGTTCCAGGAATGGGCGCTGATATGCGTTTAGGAGATGTGATGCAACAAGAAAAGGCTGATTTAGGCATTTCTTTCTGTGGAAGTGGTGGTGCAGGAGCGTTAACGGCTGCTACTAAATACGGGTATCCCGAAAGACATGGCATGCGATCAATCGAAGAAGGGGTAACAGCAATTAACGATGGGAAAACTGTTCTTGGATTTGGTTTTATGGATCAGGAAGAACTTGGTAAACGAGTAACTGAAGCATTTATTAAGAAACACGGAGCATAGAAAGTAGTAACTTAGAAAGGAGCGGTAATTATGGATGCCACAAAACGGTCAACACAAACCGTGATTGTTTCTGGAAAAGGTAATAAGAAGAATGAAGCTTTTGCAAGTGCATTGAATGATGTTTCAAAAAAAGTATTAAAAGAAACAACAGAGGTCCTCATCCGGATTGAACCGAAAGAAGTAACTATTCGTCAGGCAAAAGAACAAGTTTATACAGAAAAATTTCTGTTCTTCTTCTTTCCTAGAAAGAGAGTGATTTATCATGTCGAACTAGCTGTAGAAGTGGAAATCCAAGCCATTGCAGTCGAAGAAGTTGATTTTTTAACGGAAACAATTAAAGAACCGAACGCAGTAGTAGTTCCGTTTCTTTCAAAAAGAGGCGTATAAAGGGAGGAAGAAGGAATGGAATTTGTAATCATTTTGCTGAAGTCATTGCTTATTGGTGGTTTACTAGGTTTTGCAGCTGGCGCAGGCGCTGCTCGGATGTTTCATGCACCACAAACGCAAGGGTTAGGGGCATTTAGAACATTAGGAGAAATGAACGCGGCACAAGGAGATCCAGCATCACACTTTTCTTTTGGTTTAGGTTTTTTCTTTAATGCTTGGGCTTCGGCCGTCGGAGCAGGGGCCTTTACACAAGATGTGACCCACCGGATTGTGCCTAACTGGGCTGCAGCAATTTTATTGGTAAAGGATAAAGATGTCACTAAAACGATGCATAATCCCAAAAAAATGGGGATTGTCGGGGTCTTTGTAGGAATGGCGACTGTGGCTTTCTTAAATAGTACAGCTGCAGCAATTCCAGAATCGCTACAAGTAACAGCGGTTGCGGTGTTGGTACCTGCAGCAACGATTTTAATCAATACTGTGATGCCTGTTTTATTCTGGCTAGCGGCTTTAGATGCAGGAAAACGGACGGGTTTCTGGGGAACATTATTTGGCGGATTATCTCAATTAGTCATGGGCAATGCTGTCCCAGGAGTTGTATTAGGGATCTTAATCGGTAAAGGTGTCGATGATTTAGGGTGGACCCGAATGACACGCGGCATGCTTGGTGTCATTATCTTATTATTTATTTTAAGTGGCTTCTTCCGAGGGTTCGACTTAGAAATGATCGAAAGTTTCCGCTTGTCTATTCCTCAATGGTTAAATAATTTACACAATGTCTTCACCGTTAAATAGAAAAAAGGAGGTCTCATAGATGGAACAGCAAGAAAAAAATGAATGGGCACAACAAGAACAAGAAATTCAAGAAGGTTTAAAAGGCAAAAGTTTTTGGTATGCTGATTGGGGCTTTCCCATTTTAGTCGGGATTATGTCAGCGGCAATTTTTGCAGGAACACATATGTATGTAGTTTATGGTGTGGGCGCCTTTAATGAAGTTTCAATTGTTGCGATGCTAAAAGCTGGTTTAGATGGTGGTTCTTATGGCGCTGCCGCAGCATTTGGTGCAAGTTTCCTGTTTGCACGAATTTTAGAAGGTTCTTTAGTCGGGATTTTAGATTTAGGTGGCTCAATTTTAACGGGGATCGGGATTGGCGTACCTGCAATTTTCCTCAGCATGGGTATTAAAGCACCTGTAGAAAACTTTGGCTTAGCACTTTTAACAGGTGCGCTACTAGGGTTAGCAGTTGGTGGCGTAATTGTGTTGATTCGGAAATTTACTATCAATCAAGGAAATTCCACTTTTGGTGCGGATGTGATGATGGGGGCTGGTAATGCCTCAGGACGCTTCTTAGGCCCGTTAATTATTTTGAGTGCGGCGGGTGCTTCGATTCCTATTGGGATTGGTGCTACATTAGGAGCTTTAGGTTTTTACATTTGGAAAAAACCAATCGCTGGGGGCGCAATTTTAGGCGCAATGATTTTTGGTGCAATATTCCCAGTTTCTTTATAATAAGAAAAAGCCTTTTGTTTTGCACTTTCTCTGTCACAAATAAGAATAAGCGTTTACATTATAATGTTACTATGTTATTATAAATGCGAAATAATTATTATTTTTATTAGTTGAACGGAGGAATTAACAAATGAATGGTTTTGTACAGTGGATGGAAGTTAAGTTAATGCCGATTGCGAATAAATTTGGTTCGCAACGCCATATGACAGCGATTAGAAAAGGATTAATTGCAACGATGCCTTTAACAATTGTGGGCTCATTCTTTACAATTTTTCAAAATATTCCAATTGAGGCATACACAAAATTGATTGAACCTTATCAAGCAATTTTAGATATTCCTTCCCGCTATACGATGGGGTTACTTGCACTTTATGCAACATTTGGGATTGCTTCATCATTGGCCAAAAGTTATAAGCTTGACTCTTTGACGTGCGGAATTTTAGCATTAATGGCCTTTTTAGTAACAGCGGCACCACCAACACGTGTCTTTGAAGATGTTGACAACGTCATTACAGCAGGGCGCTATATTAATTTAGCAAATTTAGGTTCAGCTTCTTTATTTGGTGCGATTGTAACAGCGCTGTTATCTGTTGAAATTTATCGCTTCTTTATTGAAAAAGATATTATGATTAAGATGCCAGATGGCGTACCGCCTGAAGTGTCAAATTCATTTATTGCGTTAATTCCAGGAGCAGTTATTCTTTTATTATTCTGGGTTATTCGCCACGTAATTGGTTTTGATTTGAATGGTTTCTTGAGTACGTTATTAATGCCACTTAAAGGTATCCTTGCTGGTAACAGTTTATTTGGCGGCTTACTAACAGTCTTCTTAATCTGTTTCTTCTGGGTTTTAGGGATTCATGGTCCAGCGATTATGGGCCCAGTTATTCGTCCTTTCTGGGATATGTCGATTGCAGAAAACCTTGAAGCTTTTACCAATGGCGCAAACGTTCATCAGTTACCTAATATTTTTACAGAACAGTTTTTACAATGGTTTATCTGGATTGGTGGCGCTGGAACTACGCTTTCTTTAGTTGTTTTAATGATGTTTTCTAAATCAACGTATCTGAAAAGTCTTGGCCGTTTATCGTTCTTACCAGGCTTGTTTAATATTAATGAACCAGTTATTTTTGGAACGCCTATCGTAATGAATCCTATTTTAGGTATTCCGTTTATCGTGGCACCGTTAATTACCACAACGTTATCTTATTTCTTAACAGTCGCTAATATAATTCCGATGATGGCTGCACGCTTAGCGTTTGCAATTCCAGCACCAATTGCTGCTTGGATGAGTACCAATTGGAGTTTCTCGGCCGCAGTATTAGTGATTGTTAACTTCTTAATTACAATGGCTATCTACTATCCATTTTTCAAAGTTTATGAAAAACAACAATTGGATAAAGAAGCAGAAGAATTAGCAGCTGAACAAGCAGCAAAAAATTAAAAAATGTTAGGGCGGGTGTTCTGATATGAATATCCTGCCCCTTCTAAGTCAGAGAAGAAAGTCAGGAGCGTATAAGATGATTATTTGGTTCATTTTCTTTTTTATCGTTAGTCAAATTATTATAGAAAAAGGGCAGTTGCCTACTGTTGTTTATCAATTTGGTTTGGTAAAGACGTTGGTTTTTACGGCAGTTTGTATTACTCTTTCCATGATAATTGGCGGATTTCTAAATCAACCAGTATTGCTCGTTGGCTCTACAACAATCTTGTGTAGCTCGGTGATTGCTTGGAAATTTCGAAATAAATTTGAAAATAGCGGAGTGTGAGAACGAAGATGAAAAGAGCATTAGGTGTATCAGTTTATCCAGATCATAGTGATATCAATCAAGATAAAGCGTATTTAAAAAAAGCCAGCGAATGTGGGTTTACTCGAATTTTTATGAGTATGTTAGAAGTGACCGATGGCAAAGAAGCGGTTCAGAAAAAATTTAAAGAATTAATTAGTTATGCGAAAAATTTAGGATTTGAAACAATTTTAGATGTCGTTCCAAGTATCTTTGATGAATTGGAAATTTCATATGATGATTTGACTTTTTTCAGCGAATTAGGAGCTGATGGGATTCGGTTGGATACAGGGTTTGATGGAAATAAAGAAGCCATGTTGACGTTTAATCCATTCGGCGTGGCTATTGAGTTGAATATGAGTAATGATGTCGCTTATCTTGATAACATTTTGACGTATGAAGCGAATCGACCTTTCTTATATGGTTGTCATAACTTTTATCCACAAGCGGGAACTGCATTGCCGTATGATTTCTTTGAAAAATGTAGCATCCGTTTTAAAAAGGAAGGTATTCGGACAGCTGCTTTTATTTCATCACAGGTAGGTGAAATTGGTCCTTGGGATGTGAATGATGGGCTACCTACTTTAGAAATGCATAGACAGTTGCCAGTCACTGTTCAAGCTAAACATTTATTTGCAACAAATTTAATTGATGATGTTGTTATTGGAAATGCTTATGCTTCCAACGAAGAATTAGAAGCATTGGGTCAGTTGAATCGTTATCAAACAGAATTGACCATTGTTTTTGAAGAAGCGACTTCTGAAATTGAAAAAGAAATCGTAACAAAAAATCAACATTTTCGCCGTGGAGATATCACTCAGCAGATGATTCGTTCCACAGAAGTGCGTAAAAAATATAAAAATGAAGTTAATCCCCCACATGATAATCAAGCAATGCTACAACCTGGAGATGTTGTTGTGGGAAATGATGCATTTGGAAAATACAAAAATGAATTACAAGTCGTTTTAGAACCACATCAAGACTCACGCAAAAACCGAGTAGGGCGTATTATAGAAGAAGAACTTGTATTATTAGAATTCATTAAGCCTTGGACAAAATTTAGATTTATAGAAAAGTAGGGAAGAATATGGACTACGATTTACTTATAAAAAATGGACAGACAGTAGATGGTATGCCTGTTGAAATTGCAATTAAAGAGAAAAAAATAGCTGCTGTTGCAGCAACTATTTCAGGTTCTGCAAAAGAAACTATCCACTTAGAACCAGGTACTTATGTATCCGCAGGCTGGATAGATGATCACGTTCATTGTTTTGAAAAAATGGCTCTTTATTATGATTATCCAGATGAAATTGGGGTCAAAAAGGGTGTTACGACAGTGATTGATGCTGGGACAACAGGTGCTGAAAACATTCATGAATTTTATGACTTAGCGCAGCAAGCAAAAACAAATGTTTTTGGATTAGTCAATATTTCTAAATGGGGCATCGTTGCTCAGGACGAACTCGCAGATTTAAGTAAAGTACAAGCGAGTTTAGTCAAAAAAGCGATTCAAGAATTACCAGATTTTGTTGTAGGGATTAAAGCCCGTATGAGTAGGACCGTTATTGGCGATAACGGCATTACGCCTTTAGAATTGGCCAAACAGATTCAGCAAGAGAACCAAGAAATTCCCTTAATGGTTCACATTGGATCAGCACCGCCTCATTTAGATGAAATTTTAGCCTTGATGGAAAAAGGGGATGTCCTAACCCATTGTTTTAATGGGAAAGAAAATGGTATCTTAGACCAAGCAACGGATAAAATAAAAGATTTCGCTTGGCAAGCGTACAACAAAGGAGTCGTATTTGATATCGGGCATGGTACGGATAGTTTCAATTTTCACGTAGCTGAAACAGCGTTGCGCGAGGGAATGAAAGCTGCATCAATTAGCACAGATATCTACATCCGTAACCGAGAAAATGGTCCTGTTTATGATTTAGCCACAACGATGGAAAAACTCCGTGTGGTCGGCTATGATTGGCCAGAAATTATTGAAAAGGTAACCAAGGCTCCTGCTGAGAATTTCCATTTAACGCAAAAAGGCACGTTGGAAATAGGTAAAGATGCTGATTTAACGATTTTCACGATTCAAGCAGAAGAAAAAACATTGACTGATTCTAATGGATTGACACGAGTAGCCAAAGAGCAAATTCGCCCAATCAAAACAATTATTGGAGGACAAATCTATGACAATTAGTTACGAAAAATTCCACTTAAAAGAAGTCATT
>NZ_KV805551.1:0-83855 GCF_001811595.1 Enterococcus sp. HMSC078F03
AAAAGGTTAGGGGTTCGACTCCCTTTGGGTGCATAGTTGAGTGATTGACTAAGTTTTAAAAAGGTGTACGTGAGTTTCTTTTTAATTCGATAGTCTTTTTTTATTACTTTAACTTCATAGCCCGGGAAGTAGCTCAGCTTGGTAGAGCACTTGGTTTGGGACCAAGGGGTCGCAGGTTCGAATCCTGTCTTCCCGATTGTGAAAAACAGTACTGATCATCAGTACTGTTTTTTTGTTTTGTTTAAAATTTAAGTATCGAAGTAGGTGTATTTTTTTGTGATGTGTAATTCTTATCGAAATTGCGACTAAAAATACAGGAATAAAGGACATTGAGAATATATTCGATGGCTAGTTGAGAGGAAAAAGTCGAGACTTTGAAATCTGCATGTTCAACGTTAGGAATGGGCAAAATCACTGTAGCGTATTTAGCTAATTGGCTGTTCAAGTCTGAAGTAATGGCAATAATCGGGGTGCCTCCTTCTGCAAAAATCCGTGCTTCATTAACGATTTCTGCAGTGTTACCACTGTAAGAGACGAGGATGGCTACGTCATTTTTGGTGGCATTGATGGCTAAATAAAATTGTTCAGCTTGATAAGGGATTAAATGGATAAATAGCTGAATGCGTAATAACTTTGTTTGAAAATCCGTTAAGCGAATGTAGGAGTTACTGACACCCACAGCTAAAATATTTTCAGCGGTTAAAAGTAAATCAATGCTTTTATTTAACATGGCCTCGGTTAATAACTGTTGAGTGGATTGAACAGTTTCGGTCGTTAACTGCGCAATTTTCTTGGCAATTAGTAAATCAGAATCTTGCGCTAAAAAAGGCATATTCGCATCAACATTCCGGATTGCTTGGTAGTGAATTTCTAAGTCGCGGGACAAGCGGATTTTAAATTCTTTGAAACCGCTAGTTTCTGTTTTTTTACACAAACGAACAATCGTGGAAGTTGAAGAGTTGGTGGCTTCTGCTAGTTCATAAATCGACATATGCAGGACTCGTTCAGTATGAGATAAAATAAAATCAATAATTAGCCCTTCGTTATATGTATAGCGTTCTTTTTGTTCTAAACATTCGATTAGATTCAATGGGTTCACCTCTCTGTGGTACTTTGTTTCGCTTTCAGTATACCTTAAGCGTATGAATTATGAAACATAGTTACAGAATCAGTTAGTCGTATTTACATCAGAAATCGGTTTCTTTATGATGAGGATATCACAAAGGATTAAGGAGAGAAGTGAAATGGATAAGTTAACAAACTGGGTGGAGCAAACCGTAGTGCCTAAAGTTTCAAGGATTACAAGTTTACGTTATTTTCAAGCCTTAAGAAATGGTTTTTTTGCAATTATGCCGTTAACAATTATTGGGTCGATTTTTATGTTGATTACAGATTTTCCAGTAGCAGGGTATGGCGATTTTATGGCTAGAATTTTCGGTGCAGGTTGGGCGGATATGATTTCACCAGCTTATCGAGCAACTTTCAATATGATGGGAATTATTTTTGCTGGGACGATGTCCTATAAATTGGCGGAAAGTTACGAAATGGACCGTTTAACTTCATTAATTTTAGGAATTGTTGCTTACGTAGTCGTTTTACCGAAAACGGTGACCACTGAATCAGGCGAAGTTGTGACGAAAGTTTTATCGTTTGATTGGTTAGGAACGCAAGGGGTGATTACGGCCATTATTATGTCAATTCTTTCGGTTGAGTTGACTCGTTTCTGTATTAAGAAAAAATTAGTCATCAAAATGCCTGACAGCGTGCCTTCTATGGTGAGCCAAGCTTTTAGTGCATTGATTCCTGGGATTTTTGTGGTAGCGGTGGCTTTATTGATTAATGGGATTGGGCTTTCGTTTGCGGATTCCTTCCCGCAATTAATTTATGCGGTGATTCAAGCGCCACTGCAAGGTTTAATCGGAACCCCTTTTGCAATTATTATTGTGGCTGGCTTAAATGGATTGTTCTGGTGGTTTGGGATTCATCCAACTGTCATCAATTCCATGCTATATCCTATTTTATATGCGAATGCAGACAAAAACCAAAGCTTAGCGGAATTAGGACAATTAACTGCTCAAAATGGAAACTTTGGCACGGTCCAAATGCTCGATCAATTTGCTACAATTGGAGGCGCTGGTTGTACGATTGGCTTGGCTATTGCAATGGCCATCGTCGGACATTCGTCTAGAATGAAAGCCATGTCGAAAATTTCGTTTGTTCCAGCATTTTTCAATATTAATGAACCCTTGATTTTTGGACTCCCAGTTATTTTTAACCCTTTATTATTGATTCCGATTGCGGTCGCGCCGATTGTATCTGTCTTGATTGCCTTTCTGTCAATGAAAATTGGGTTCATGTCAATGTTTACAAACATTCAAGCACCATGGGCTACGCCCTTTCTGTTTTCGGGTTTTTTAGTGGGAAAATGGCAAGGTGCAGTGACGCAAGTTTTAGCTGTTGCGGCTAGTGTCGTTATTTATTATCCATTTGTAAAAGCCTTAGATCGACAATATCAAAAAGAAGAAGCCCATGAAGTACCAGAAACATTGTAGAGAAAGAGGAGTGAAGGAAATGCATGTTGAGAATGATGAAAATATTTGCTGTGAAGTGGAAAAAGGAATGGAAAAAATGTATCATCCGATGGTGCCCGAGTTGGTTCAAACCTCTTCCTTTTATTTTCCAACTTACGAAGAATTTATGGCAGCGAGTATAGATGAAAAAAATAATTATGTTTACACACGTGGCACCAACCCCACAACAGAAATTTTAGAGAAAAAAATTGCTCGTTTGGAACGTGGAGAAAAATGTAAAGTTTTTGCCTCAGGAATGGGCGCTATTTCGGCAACGCTGTTTACGTTGCTCCAACAAGGCGATCATGTTTTAATGGTCAATACAATTTATGGAGAATCTGTTTCGTTTGTGCAATATTTAGAGAAATTTGGCGTATCCTTGACCAAAGTAGACGTTACAGAAACAGAAGAACTTTTTCAATTTGTTCAGGAAAACACCAAAGTCATTTACTTTGAAAGTCCGTCCTCACAAAAGTTTGAACTGCTAGATTTAGAAAAAATAACTGCGTTAGCACAAAAAATCGGCGCATACACTGTCATTGATAACACGTGGGCGTCACCGTTATTTCAGCATCCTTTATGCCATAATGTGGACCTGGTGATTCATTCTTGTTCCAAATATATTGGTGGTCATTCGGATATTGTAGCAGGGGCTGTCATTGGCAAAGCAGCGCTTGTAGATCAAATTTTTGAACATGGTCATCAAGCATTAGGCGCAGTCAATAGTCCCTTCAATTCTTGGTTAGCGTTACGTGGTATTCGTACCATGCCTGTTCGGTTGGCGCATCAGTCTCAAGCCATCCAAACGGTACTGTCGGCTTTGCAAAAAGATCCGCGAATCAGTCGCTTATATCATCCTTTTGTAGGAAATCAACAACAACAAGCGTTAGCAGAAAAATATTTAACAGGTTATGGCTCATTGTTTGCGATTGATTTAAAAGATACCGATTTTGAACGTTTGAAAACATTTGTGAATGCATTGACGTTGGTCACAATTGGGGTCAGTTGGGGTGGTTTTGAAAGTTTGGCCTTGCCTGTATTCAAAGGCAATAACTTGGCGGCTGTTCAGAAAAGAGGTTTGTCGCCAGCGCACATTCGCATGTACGTTGGTTTGGAAGAGCCAACATCTATTATCGAAGATATTCAACAAGCCTTGGATCAAGCCTACGGCGAAGAATCGTTTTTGTGAGACATTAAGATAATCAGCTGAACAAAAGCAACTCCTTCGGAAATAAGCCGAAATTCTCCAAAAATTATAGAACACCAGGTAGGTATCATGCAACATCAACTCGTACTTCGTTGTGTTTTATGACAATTTTCGGAAATTCCTTCTTATTGCTGAGAAACACTATTTGCAAAGCAAATAGATGTTGAACAGTACCTACTTGGTTCTTGGAGCTAAACACTTTTGTCTCAGCCTCTGTGATTCAATAACATATTTTCAATTTTAGGAGGGGAACTTAAGTCAGTTTGACTGAGGTTGCTCCTCCTGTTTTGCATTTTTTTATTAAAGTCAAAGCGTTCCTCTTTATTTAATAGGCAAAGTTCGATATAATAATGGTCAATATTAGTCAAGAGAGAAGAAGGATGGAAGACTATGAGTAATCAAAATACGTCAGATTTAATCGAGGCTTATTTAAAAAAGATTTTAGAAGAAAGTAATAAAATTGAAATCCGTCGGGCGGAAATGGCTAATTTATTTAATTGCGTTCCTTCACAAATTAACTATGTAATTAATACACGTTTTACCATCCAACGAGGCTACGCAGTTGAAAGTAAACGTGGTGGAGGCGGCTATATTCGCATTGTCAAAGTACAAATTTCAGATAACGATCAATTACTAAAACAAATGGATCAATTGATTGGCGCAACCTTAACAGAAAAAGATGCGCTAACATTTATTCAAACATTGTATGAAGAAGAAGTGATTACGAAAAAGGAAGGCAATTTAATGCTAGCTGCTTTAAGTAAAAGCACATTGAATGGCCTGGGGAATCACGAAGATTTTCTAAGAGCTCAAATAATGCGTTCATTTTTAGAGCGCTTGAGCTATGAGGAGGAATAACTATGGATGAACTATTTACAGAAAGTGCGAAAGCCGTACTGGCGATTGCCCAAGAAGAAGCGAAGTATTTTCGTCATCAATCCGTCGGTTCTGAGCATTTATTATTAGCACTCGTTTTAGAACCGAATGGGATTGCCGGAAAAACATTACGACAATTGAATACTGACACAGAAGACATCCGTGAAGAAATTGAGCATTTAAGTGGCTATGGCACCATGCAAAGTCCAATGGGGAATAACAACTTATACTTACCTTATTCACCAAGAGCCAAACAAATCTTTGCCTATGCGGGAGATGAAGCGAAGCGCTTAGGGGCTCAAAAGATTGGTACCGAGCATTTATTATTAGGCTTGTTAAGAGACGAAGAAATTTTAGCGTCTAGAATTTTAGTGAATTTAGGATTAAGTCTATCCAAAATGCGTCAATTATTATTGAAAAAAATGGGCGTTTCCGAACCCAATGGTGCACAACGTCGTCGGAATGGTCAAAATAAAAATGCGCCACAAGGGACGCCAACATTGGATTCTTTAGCGAGGGATTTAACCAAGTTAGCACGAGAACAAAGCTTGGATCCAGTAGTTGGTCGCGGGACCGAAGTTCGTCGTTTGATCCAAATTTTGAGTCGCCGTACCAAAAACAATCCTGTCCTAGTCGGTGAACCAGGTGTTGGGAAAACAGCGATAGCAGAAGGCTTAGCTCAGAAAATTGTCAACCGGGAAGTCCCTGAAGATATGCAAGGCAAACGTTTAATGATGCTAGACATGGGTGCCTTGGTTGCTGGAACCAAATATCGAGGTGAGTTCGAAGATCGCTTGAAAAAAGTTGTCGATGAAATCTATCAAGATGGACAAGTCATTTTATTTATCGACGAATTGCATACCTTGATCGGTGCTGGCGGTGCAGAAGGGGCGATCGATGCTTCAAATATTTTAAAACCTGCTTTAGCACGTGGTGAGTTGCAAACCATTGGTGCGACAACTCTGGATGAATACCAAAAATATATTGAAAAAGATGCCGCTTTGGAACGTCGTTTTGCCCGTATTCAAGTAGGAGAACCAACGCCAGAAGAAGCAGAAGAAATTCTAAAAGGCTTGCGTTCACGCTATGAAAAACATCATGGCGTAGAAATTACAGATGAAGCTCTACATGCGGCGGTTCAATTGTCGATTCGCTATTTAAATGACCGCCAATTACCAGATAAAGCAATTGATTTAATGGACGAATCTGCAGCAAAAGTTCGTTTAGATAAGGCAGATCAACCTTCAGAAATTAATGAATTGCGTACCGAAATTTCTCAATTAATTACGGAAAAAGAAGAGGCCATTCAAAATCAATCATTTGAAAGTGCTGCTCGGATTCGTCAAAAAGAAAAACAAGTGATGGAAAAACTAGAAGAATTGATTGCAGTGAAAGAAAAAAGTCTGTCTGGTTACAGTACACAAGTAACAGAAGAAGACGTGGCTGGAGTCGTTTCACAATGGACAGGCGTTCCTTTGCAGCAGCTAGAGAAGAAAGAAAGCGAACGATTGATGGAATTAGAAACCATTTTACATCAACGGGTCGTTGGCCAAAATGAAGCAGTTGAAGCTGTTTCACGCGCTATCCGTCGTGCGCGTAGTGGCTTGAAAGACCCAGCAAGACCGATTGGTTCCTTCATGTTCTTAGGACCAACAGGGGTTGGGAAAACAGAACTTGCCAAAGCCTTAGCCGAAGCGATGTTTGGCAGCGAAGAAGCGTTGATTCGCGTGGATATGTCTGAGTTTATGGAAAAATACAGTACTAGCCGTTTAATCGGTTCTCCTCCAGGTTATGTCGGCTACGAAGAAGGCGGCCAACTAACTGAAAAAATTCGTCAACGTCCTTATTCCGTTATTTTGCTAGATGAAGTAGAAAAAGCCCATCCAGATGTCTTTAATATTTTATTACAAGTCTTAGATGATGGCCATTTAACGGATGCCAAAGGACGAAAAGTCGATTTCCGTAACACGATTTTAATCATGACCTCCAACTTAGGGGCAACAGCGATTCGTGAAGAAAAACATGTCGGCTTCAATGTGAAAGACATTTCTAAAAATCATGAATTAATGCAAAAACGAATCATGGAAGAATTGAAAAAAGCTTTCCGTCCAGAGTTCTTAAACCGAATTGACGAAACGGTTGTCTTCCATTCCTTGAAACAAGAGGAAATTCATGAAATCGTGAAAATTATGAGTCAATCTGTCGTGAAACGGATGGCCGAACAAGAGGTTAAAGTGAAAATCACACCAGCTGCAATTGAAGTTATTGGTAAAGTTGGGTTTGATCCAGAATATGGCGCACGTCCAATTCGTCGGGCCTTGCAAAAAGAAGTGGAAGATCGTTTAAGTGAAGCCCTTCTTTCCGGTCAAATTCAGTTAGGGGATAAAGTAACCTTAGGTGCTAGCAAAGGCAAAATTACGTTAAATGTGCGGGCACCAAAAGCACCAAAGACAGAAGCGAAAGAATTACAAACTGTATAGATGAGATGCAAAGGAGGTCGGGACAGAAGTGTTTAACTCCGAGAAATAAGCCGAAGGGGTTGCTTCTGTTCTCGCCGTGTATCAGTTTTTGAGCGTGGAGCAAAAATCCAAAGTGATTTTTGCTCCACGCTCCTTTTTCTATTTTCCAGTGGCGATTTCTTTTTGAGAATTGCCAGATTGATTTTTCTGTGCTACGTTAATAAGGAGGGGTGATGGAATGGAACAATCTTTTTTTCGAGAATTACTACATTATCAACGTCCAAAGGATAATCCTTTTCGACTAGTGTTTGCTGGCTTGGTTATGTTCAGCATTCTTTTTTTGGGCTATATCAATCATCAATTATTGATTTCAAGCTTTGGCTCGTTAGGTATTTTTACTTTTTTATATTATCAGCCGCTACCATTAAAACAGTTAATGACTCGTTTATCTGTGGTCGGTAGTTACCTTTTTTTAGGAAATTTGTTAGGCATGTTATCGACCCATATTGCATGGCTCATTCCCATTGTTGTTGCACTGGTCGGTTTTGGTGGCCGCTTTTTCTTTGAAGTTTACGATATTTCAAAACCAGGAGCCTTCTTTGGTGTGATGGTGACAGCGATGGGTGCCAGTACGAGCATTCCGTTAGCAAAAATTCCGTTCATGAGTGGCTGTATGTTATTAGGCATTGGCTTTTCCATTTTGTTTGCACTAGTGTTGCATTTTACAGAGAAGGAAATCAGTGCCCCGCTAGCTAAGCGATCATTACGGGAACGAATTTATCGGCATCCAGAAGCGCCATTAGATAGCATATATTATAGCTTTGTCTTATTTTTTGCTGTATATATCAGCGAAAGTTTACATTTACAGAATCCGTATTGGTTAGTCGTTTCCTGTGCATCCATTTTACAAGGAGACAATTTACGTGCGATTAAGCAGCGAAATATTCAGCGAATTTTTGGCACAACGATTGGATTGGTTATTTCCGCTTTTCTGCTTAATTTAGCTTTGACAACTTTTGAATCGATTGTCGTGATTACAATCTTATTTGTGACCGTTGAGTATTTTATTCGTCGTAATTATGGATTGGCGCAATTTTTCACAACGCCTATGGCTCTGATGCTGTCATTGCTCGTTCGTCAGCAGTACGTGATAACGTTGATTCAATTCCGCTTTTTGGGGATTGTTTTAGGCAGCTTGTTAGGCTTAGCGGCAGCGTGGTTATTCACCGTTGTAGTAACGTTTTATGAACGAAAATACCACTTGAATGAGTGACCAAAGAACAGATGATCAGTAATTAAAAAAGAACATTTGGTAGGTAAGCGGATGGTGCTTCTCTACCAAAATTTTTTTCGGAAACATTGTGAAAAAATGTACGTTTAATACAGATAAGCTCTTTTAAAGTTTGTGAACGTATGATACTATTAAACGGTCATAAAGAAGGAGGCTATATTTATGATTGAACTGATTGCAACTGCAGAATCTGTTGAGCAGGCTGTAGAATTACTCGCAACAGGTGTGGATACATTATATATTGGAGAAGAAACATTCGGGTTGCGTTTGCCCGTATCTTTTACACGAGATGAACAACGCGAGATTGTGAAACGTGCACATGAAATGGGCAAACAAGTGCTAGTTGCAGTAAATGGCATTATGCACCCTGAAAAAATGAAATTAGTCCCAGAGTATCTGACATTTTTAAAAGAAATCAACGTCGATAAAATTACTTTGGGTGATCCAGGTATTGTGTTTATTATGCAACGAGATGGATTAGAAATTCCTTACGTTTATGATGGTGAAACCTTAGTAACGAGCTCACGTCAAATCAATTTTTGGAGTAAACGAGGAGCCATCGGAGCTGTTCTAGCTCGGGAAGTACCTTTTGAAGAAATGGTAGCAATGGAAGAAAACTTAGCAGTTCCAGCTGAAATTCTTGTCTATGGGGCGACGTGTATTCATCAATCGAAACGCCCATTAATTCAAAATTACTACAATTACACAAAGAACGACAAAGGGGTTACGAAAGACGAAGGGCTGTTTATTTCTGAACCCAAAAAACCAGAAACCCACTATTCCATTTATGAAGATAGTCATGGTACGCATATTTTTGCCAATAACGATGTGAACTTGATGAATGAGTTAACAAACTTGTATGACCATCACTATCGCACATGGAAGCTCGATGGCCTTTACACGCCAGGTGAAAATTTTGTCGCGATTGCTCGCTTATTTGCTGAAGCGAAAGCAGCACTTGAAGCGGGAACTTGGTCAGAAGATCAAGCAGCTCATGCAACAGCTGAAATTGAAAAATTACATCCAACAGGTCGTGGCTTAGACAATGGTTTCTTTGATTTAAGTGCCGACGCAATAAAATAAATTGATTCATTTAAGGGGAAGAAGAACATGAAAGTAATGACAGAACGAACATTGAAGCGTCCCGAGGTGTTGGCTCCAGCCGGGACGCTAGAAAAACTAAAAGTCGCAATTCGTTACGGTGCCGATGCCGTTTATATCGGAGGGAATGCCTACGGTCTGCGTAGCCGCGCAGGAAATTTCACGCCAGAAGAAATGGCGGAAGGCGTAGCCTTTGCCCGCGAACATAATGCGAAAGTTTATGTTGCTGCCAATATGGTCACTCATGAAGGAAACCAGGAAGGGGCAGGAGCGTTTTTCAGAGAATTGCGAGACATCGGAATTTCAGCTGTGATTGTTTCCGATCCAGCTTTAATCGAAATTTGTGCGACAGAAGCACCAGGTTTACCCATCCATTTATCGACACAAGCTTCAGCAACCAACTATGAAACATTAGAATTTTGGAAAAATGAAGGCTTAGAACGTGTGGTTTTAGCGCGCGAAGTTTCAATGGAGGAAGTTGCAGCGATTCGTGAAAATACGGACATTGAAATTGAAGCCTTTATTCATGGAGCAATGTGTATTTCTTATTCAGGTCGTTGTACTTTATCCAACCATATGTCGATGCGGGATGCCAATCGTGGCGGTTGCTCTCAATCTTGTCGTTGGAAATACGAGTTATTTGATATGCCTTTTGGGACAGAACGTCGGAGCAAAACCAGTGAAGGGGAAGTTGAAGAAGAGTTTTCAATGAGCGCCGTAGATATGTCTATGATTGAACATATTCCAGAGTTAATTGAAAATGGTGTCGATAGTTTTAAAATTGAAGGCCGTATGAAATCCATTCACTATGTTTCGACAGTCGCTAATGTGTATAAAAAAGCCGTCGATTCTTACATGGAAGATCCTGAAAACTATGTCTGCCAACAAGAGTGGATTGATGAATTATGGAAAGTAGCACAACGTGAGTTAGCAACTGGTTTTTATTACAATACACCAAGTGAAAATGAACAATTATTCGGCGAACGTCGTAAAATTCCACAATATAAATTTGTTGGCGAAGTGATTGCGTACAACGAAAAGACGCAAGTCGCGACAATTCGTCAACGGAACCTTTTCAGTGTCGGCGATGAAATTGAATTTTATGGTCCCGGGTTTACCCATTTCCACCAAACCGTCAAAGAGATGTATAATGAAGACGGTGAAGCGATCGATCGGGCACCTAATCCCATGATGTTATTAACAATGGAAGTGACGCAACCTGTTGCAGTCGGCGATATGATTCGTAAGAAAAAATAAACCAGCCAAAAGGAGGAGTAAATATGAGTGTCCGTGTGAATGATTTATTAAAATTACCGTCTTTGCGAGAAGCAACGGTACTTTCTGGTAAAAACCAATTGGACACATCTGTTGCTTCTCTTTCTTTTTTAGAAGTCTCTGATATGTCTTTGTTTTCGGAAAAACTTCACAAAACAAATGAATACCATGCTGGTGAAATTTTGATTGGTTCATTTTGTGCCATTCGTCATGATGTGGTGAAGCAATGCGAAACGATTCGGCATCTACATGAATTAGGCGAGGTAGGCCTAATCTTGTACTACGTCGGGATTATCGTACCGAAAGTTGCAGAGGAAGTGATTCAATTAGCGGATTCTTTAGGTTTTATTTTAATCCAAATGCCTAAAAACGATCCCACATTACGCTATAACGAAGTCATTTATGAAGTCATGAAATTGTTAGTCAATAAAAATAAAATGACTTCTTTTGCAACGGACCTCTTGGAAAAAGTTTCCCTTTTGCCTGAACAAAACCGCAGTGTGGAAATGACCTTGAAAATCCTATCCGATTTTTTAAAAGTCAACATTGCGTTAACCACCTATACCAATGAAATCATCAGCACCATCAATTGGCCGCGAAGCACGAAATTACCCTTAACCAAGTTACTTTATCAATCACAAGAGAAAGTAGCGTTGGGAGAAACGACCTACTTCATTACCTCGCAAAAACTTCCTCAGAAAGATGGACAAACATTGAAGCTTTACTTCATTCGAGAAGAAGAGCAGTTAACCTCTTTTGAGATGAATCAAGCGGTGGAAGTCGTTCAGATGGCTCTGAATTTATGGGGGAAAAACTATGACGAAGTCAGTGAGTATGCCTTAGTCCAAGCAATCATTAACGATGAAAGTGATAAGATGTACCAATTAGCCAAAAAATTAATGATTGATATTTCTTCTGTCGAAACGATGTGGCTTTTGCCTATTTGGCAACAAGGACAAGAAATCCACGCTATTCAGCAAGATTTGAAAGATTTCCTACGTTACTATTACCAAACAACGATTGTCCAGCAAACAGAAAATTACCTGATTGTTCTCTTAGGTAATTATTTACACAAACAGCCTGAAGCCACGATTAGTAAAGAATACTTGCAAGCCACAGACTATCAGGTCTATTTAGGTGAAATCATCCTTTGTCCGAAAGTTCGTAACACGACTGAAGTGCGTGTCAGCTACCAAACTGTTAATCAAGTCGCGCCGTTTTTAAAGCGTGTCTATCCACAAAGAAAAGTGTTATCAATCGCGGAAATTCGTACAGTTCAACAAATGATGACGTGTCTCCAAGCAGGAGAAGAAGCAATCCAACAACGCTTAGCAGTTATCCAACCTCTCTTAAAAGAATCAGAACAGTTAATGACATTAGGGACGTTTTTACTAGATGCAAGTAGTGATTTTAAAGAATGCGGAGAACGCCTATTTGTTCATAAAAATACGGTCAAATATCGTATCAGTAAAATTAATGAAGCGCTCGGCTATGATATGACCAACGCCGCCGAAGCCTATGAAGTCTATTTGGCGATGATCTTATATCGCTTGGTCACGAATGAATGAAAAAAGCAGACAGAGGTCGGGGCAGAAGTGTTTAACTCCGAGGAATAAGAAGGAATTTCCGAAAATTGTTCTTTAATTTTTGGAGAATTTCGGCTTATTTCCGAAGGAGTTGCTTCTGTTTCCGCCGTTTATCAATTTTTAAGCCTGGGACAAAAATCCAAAGTGATTTTTGTCCCAGGCTCTTGTCTGCTTTTTATTTTAAGCCAAAACTTCCTTGATATTTTTTTCAATTTGAAAAAGACCTATGACTGATTTTTCGTTATAATTGAAAAAATAATTAAGGAGGAATGAGAATGAAATTAAAAAACGAGCAACAACAATCGTGGCTTAGCTTAGCATTTGTTTGGGCGGGCGCAATGATTAGCGTGCCAGGATTAATTATTGGAGGAACGTTAGTTGCAGGTATGCCTTTATGGGAAGCTTTGTTAACAGGATTTATTGGTTACGGTATTATTGTTATTTTAATGATTTTACAAGGAATTCAAAGTTCCGACTTACAAGAACCTTCTGTCAAAGTCGCTTCTCAAGTGTTTGGCATTCAAGGTTCGCAAAAGATTATTTCCATTATTCTAGCGATTGCTTGCTTAGGTTGGTTTGGTTTGCAAGCCAATGTCAGCGGTGGCGCCTTCACAAACTTTTTAAAAATTTACGGCATTGATTTACCTGTGTCGCTTTCTTCCTTAATCTGGGGAGTTATCATGCTTATTTCGGCTCTTTATGGCATAAAAATATTGAAAATTCTGAATTATTTTGCGGTTCCTGTGTTAGTTCTGGTTTGTCTTTATGGCTTGGTGGCTTCGTTAAGAAACAACGGTTGGGAAGCTGTTAGTCAATATACCCCTCAAACAGCAGGAAGCTTTATGTCAGGTCTTTCAATGACTGTCGGTTCTTTTGCATTAGGTGCAGTAATTGCTGGAGATTACTCTCAATATGTTTCTTCTCGTAAAGATGTGGTTAAAGCGGCCACCTTAGGGATTTTACCGACAGGCTTGTTGATGATTGGCGTTGGTGCGGTCTTGACCATTGCTTCGAACACCGCAGATATCACGGAAGTTTTTATGAATCTCGGTTTTCCAGTTTTAGGAATTATTGCGCTAATTTTAGCAACTTGGACCACGAATGCCGTGAATGCTTTTTCTGGCGGACTGGCCTTGATTAATGTCTTTGATATTCCAAAAGAAAAAGAAAAAGTCGCTGTCGGTGCGGCCGGCGCCATTGGGACCTTATTAGCAGTTGTGGGGATTTTAAATTACTTTACGCCGATTATGTCCGTCCTTTCTGCGATGGTTCCACCAGTGGCTGGTGTAATGATTGCTGCCTATTGGTTGATTAACAAAGGCGATCGAACCAAATGGCAGCCAACGCCTGGCGTGAATAAATTAGGTGTTTTTTCATGGCTAATTGGTGCTGCAGTGGGGGGCATTCCGGTGATTATGAGTTTCTTTCCCAATGCCCCTCAATTGCCTAACCAACCGCTAATTGGCATTGTTTTATCGTTTGTTATTTATTATTTCGGTGCAAAACGTCAACAGACGAACACCGAATCATTAGAAATGGAATGAAGAAGAGGAGTGTCGGAGAATGCGTTATTTAGATGCAGAAGCAATTGAGAATATAGCCACAGGAGCAGCTTTTTTAGGGACAGGAGGTGGCGGTGATCCCTACATTGGTAAAATGATGGCTTTGTCCGCCATCGAAGAAAACGGACCTGTCAAACTGGTTTCTCCAGAAGAAATTGCCGCGGAGGATTTTTTCCTACCCGCCGCAATGATGGGTGCCCCATCTGTCGCAATTGAAAAATTTCCCAAAGGCGACGAATTTGTCCGTGTCTTTGAGAAGTTAGGAAAATATTTAGACCAAGAAACGATTGCGGGGACCTTTCCAATGGAAGCAGGGGGCGTCAATTCAATGATTCCAATTGTTGTTGCAGCGAAGCTAGGCATTCCCTTGGTGGATTGTGATGGTATGGGTCGGGCCTTTCCAGAATTGCCTATGGTAACGTTCCATTTGAATGGGATGTCAGCGACCCCTATGGCAATTACCGATGAAAAAGGAAATATTGGCATTATGGAAACGATTGATAATACTTGGACAGAACGTCTTGCTCGTGTTCAAACGGTTGAAATGGGCGCCAGTGCTTTAGTGAGCATTTATCCCGCGACAGGCAAACAATTACAAGACTATGGTATTCACAACATCGTGACATTATCAGAAGAAATTGGCAAAGTGATTCGAGGTACCTATGCAGATGAACAAGAAAAACGCCAAGCATTAGTAGAAGTTACGGATGGCTTTGAATTGTTCCAAGGAAAAATTCTAGATGTAGAACGAGAAGTAAAAGGTGGCTTCAATTTGGGACGTGTCAAATTGAGTGGCTTAAACAGTGATGCTGGTTCAGAAGCAGTTGTCCATTTTCAAAATGAAAATTTAATTGCCGAGAAAGATGGCCAGGTGATTGCGATGACGCCTGATTTGATTTGTATGGTAGATTTGGAAACTTTAACGCCTGTGACAACAGAAAGCTTGAAATACGGCAAACGTGTCCAAGTAATGGGCTTGAAAGCGAATGCCGCTTGGCGAACGAAAAAAGGTATCGAAACAGTGGGTCCTCGGTATTTCGGCTACGAAATGGATTATCAACCACTAGAAAACTTAGTAGCGAAGGAGGACAAATAAATGTATAAAATCGGTATCGATGTCGGCGGCACAAATACAGATGCTGTTATTTTAGATCATCAATTAAACTTGATTCATTCAGTGAAAGTTCCAACAACCGATGATATTCAAACAGGGATTGCCGGTGCCTTAAATAAAGTCTTGGCAGAATCAGCAGTGGACCCAACCAAAGTCACACATGCAATGTTGGGCACGACCCAATGTACGAATGCCATTGTTGAACGAAAAAAATTAGCAAAAGTTGGGGTCCTTCGTTTGGGCTATCCAGCAACCGCTTCGGTCTTGCCTTACACAGCTTGGCCCAAGGACTTAGTGGCTACTCTTTCAGAAACGTATGCTTTAGCACATGGTGGCTACGAATATGATGGACAACCATTGACTGCACTGGACGAAGAAGAATTACGTGGGATTTTGGCCTCTTGGCGAGGAGAAGTAGAGGCAATCGCAGTAATTGGCGTTTTTTCTTCTTTAAAAAATGACCAAGAATTGTTTGTTCAAGCGCTTGCGAAGGAAGTGTTAGGGGCAGATGTTCCTGTATCTTGCTCCTCAATGATTGGGTCTGTCGGTTTAATTGAACGGGAAAATGCGACAATTTTGAATGCTGCGTTGCACAAAGTAATTAAAGTGACCAGCGAAGGCTTTGAACAAGCCTTAGAACAAGAAAAAATTCATCACGCCCAAGTGTACTTATGTCAAAATGATGGTACGTTAATGTCGTTAACGTATGCCAAACAGTTTCCTATTTTAACCATTGCTTGTGGACCAACAAATAGTATTCGTGGCGCTTCTTACTTAGCTGGTTTGAAAGATGCGGTTGTTTTAGATGTTGGTGGCACAACGTCAGACATTGGCGTGTTAGTGGATGGCTTTCCAAGAGAATCTTCACTGGCCGTTGATGTTGGCGGAGTACGGACCAATTTTAGAATGCCAGATATCGTGTCAATCGGTGTCGGCGGCGGCAGTCTAGTGCGTGAACAACCAGATGGTTCTGTGACAGTTGGCCCCGACAGTGTCGGCTACCGTATTACACAAGAGGCCCTTGTTTTTGGCGGCACACAATTAACGACCACTGATATTGCGGTTCGCTTAGGCCATGCCCAAGTCGGTGATCCTAGCAAAGTGGCTCATTTAGACCAAACGTTTGCGGAAAAAGTGTACCAAAAAATTGGCGAATTGGTCAGTGAAGCGATTGATCGCATGAAAACCAGTTCTGCAGACGTGACGGTCGTTTTAGTTGGTGGTGGAAGTATTATCATCCCCGAAGAATTGACAGGTGTTAAAGCGCTAATTCGCAACGAAAACGGGGCAGTGGCGAATGCCATCGGTGCCTCTATCGCTCAGATTAGCGGACAATACGAACAAATTTATGTCTATTCAAAAATCCAACGAGACGCGGCGTTGGCCGATGCCCAAGAAAAAGCCGTCCAACAAGCTGAACTTGCGGGTGCAGTTCCTGGCACAATCGAGTTAGTCGAGGTGGAAGAAACACCACTCGCCTATCATCCAGAAAATGCAACACGCTTACGAGTAAAAGTGGTTGGGAACATGTACTAAAAGAAAGGAAATCCTCTGGCATATGAGGGTTTCCTTTTTGTGCTATAGTAAAAAAAAAGAAGGAGGAATAACTATGGCCAAATTATTCGCCTACCAAATTGGTCAAAACCCTCGTATTCAAACGGACCTTTTGGTAGATCCTCAGCTGTTTGAAGATGAGCATGGCTGTGCGGGGGGTGTGGGCTTCGGTTTAGCAGATTGTGTTCAAACCGGAATGTTTACAGATATTGAAGTGATAAAACGGTATCTTCACGAAGCAACCTACGTTTTTATTAATGGTGACTTTGACCGACTAAGTTATTTAGAAATTGGGATTGCACTTTCCTTAGGCAAAACACTTTACGTCATTACAATGAATCCAAACGTAACGAAAGAAGATTTAGGAATTCCCTTCGACAATGCTACGATTGAATTCCTTTCCCCCAGTTCTTTTACGGAACGAATCAATGAAACAGAAGCAGCAGAAAACTAAACAAAAGTAAGTAATTCGACTGTCTTTTTTTGCTATTTTTTGCGATAATAAGGGAGAAAGTTCAAATTGAAAGGGAGCCAGAATAAATGAAAACCTATGATTATATTGTTATTGGTGGCGGTAGTGGCGGGATTGCTTCTGCTAACCGCGCAGGAATGCACGGAGCCAACGTCCTTTTAATTGAGGGTAATGAAATTGGTGGGACCTGTGTCAACGTTGGTTGTGTGCCTAAAAAAGTCATGTGGCAAGCCAGCAGCATGATGGAAATGATGGAAAGAGACACAGCAGGCTATGGGTTTGATGTTGAAATCAAAAATTTTAGCTTTAAACAATTAGTTGAAAATCGTGAAAAATATATCGACTTCTTACATGGTGCGTATAATCGTGGTTTAGACAGTAACAACATTGAACGTATCCATGGTTACGCTACGTTTACTGGGGAGCAAACAATTGAAGTCAATGGGACAGAATATACGGCGCCGCACATTTTAATTGCGACAGGTGGTCGTCCGAAAAAACTAGGTATTCCAGGAGAAGAATATGCCTTAGATTCAAACGGCTTCTTTGCATTAGAAGAAATGCCAAAACGTGTGGTCTTTGTGGGTGCAGGGTACATCGCAGCCGAATTAGCAGGAACCTTACATGGCTTAGGCGCAGAAACACATTGGGCCTTCCGTCATGAACGACCATTACGAAGCTTTGATGACATGCTTTCTGAAAAAGTCGTAGAACGCTATCAAGAAATGGGCATGCAAATTCATCCGAATGCAACACCAGCTAAAATTGAAAAAACGGCGCAGAATGAGTATGTTATTACATTTGAAAATGGTGAATCAATTACGACAGATGCCGTGATTTTCGGGACAGGCCGTCAGCCGAACACGGATCAATTAGGCTTAGAAAATACGAAAGTAGCCCTTGATGAAAAAGGCTACGTCAAAGTAGATAAATTCCAAAATACCACGCAAAATGGTATCTACGCAGTCGGTGATGTCATTGGTAAAATCGACTTAACACCAGTCGCGATTGCCGCTGGTCGGCGCCTGTCCGAACGCTTATTTAACGGACAAACCGATTTATATCTGGATTATAACTTGGTACCAACGGTGGTCTTTACCCATCCACCAGTTGCGACAATTGGTTTGACGGAAAAAGCAGCGCTTGAAGAATATGGTGAAGACCAAGTGAAAATCTATCGCTCTAGCTTTACACCAATGTATTTTGCTTTAGGAGAATACCGTCAAAAATGCGACATGAAATTAATTTGTGTCGGCAAAGAAGAAAAAATTGTCGGTTTGCACGGCATCGGCATCGGTGTTGACGAAATGCTACAAGGCTTTGCAGTCGCTATTAAAATGGGCGCGACCAAAGCAGATTTTGATAATACTGTTGCGATTCATCCAACAGGCTCAGAAGAATTTGTAACAATGCGATAAAAGGCGAATAAACCCAAAAAAAGAGCGTTGCATCAGCAACGCTCTTTTTTTGAATACACGAGTTATACTATTTGATTGGTAAAAAGTAATTTTTTATATCATGCCAATAACCACTTTTCCATCTTTTAACTACTGACTTTTCCAAGAAATATGCTATGATTAAAAAAATCAGCAAAACAGAGGGTAGGGAGTTAGAAGATGGATAAAATTAGAATTAACAACTTGAAATTTTTCACAAAAAATGGTGTTTTGGCAGAAGAAAAACGTCTAGGACAGCAAGTAGAAATCGACCTTGAAATGCAGTTGTCGCTAGCCGAGGCAGGGCGAACAGATGATGTCACCCAAACTGTCAATTATGCCGAAGTGAATGAATTGATTGCCCAACGAGTAAACAATCACTCGTACGATTTAATTGAAGGTTTAGCGAGTGCTATTTTAGATGATATTTCCGCAGATTATCAAGAACAATTGGACAAAATTATCATTAAAATTAGAAAATATAGTGTGCCGATGCCCGGCCTTTTTGACAATATTGAAATTGAAATGGAGCGAGAAGTATAGATGATTGGCTATGTAGCATTAGGTAGTAACGTCGGCGATCCGTACACAAATTTAGTGAAAGCCCGCAATTATTTAAACGAAGACCCGCAGATTCAGGTCGTGGCTTCTTCAAAACTTTATGAAACGGATCCTTACGGCTATACAGACCAAGATGATTTTTTGAACGCCGTATTGAAAATTGATACTAGCTATACCGCTGAAGAATTACTGGCTGTTACCCAAGGGATTGAGCAAGCAATGAAACGTAAAAAATTAATTCACTGGGGTCCGCGGATTATTGATATTGATATTTTATTATTAGGGGAACAGTCAGTCACGTTGCCCCACTTACAAGTTCCTCATCAAGAATTAACAAAACGGTCATTTGTTTTGATTCCCTTAAGTGATGTTTACGCAGAGGAACAACTATTGGGCGCGCCAATAGCTACGTGGATTCAGCGCAGTGGCAATCAAGAAGAAGTGCGAGTAAGCGAAAAGGAATGGTAGAGATGGAGCAGGAAAAACAAGCGCAAATTGAGCAGGCAGTTACCACAATCTTAGAAGCAGTGGGGGAAGATACTCAACGGGCAGGACTCATTGATACACCCAAACGCGTAGCTAAAATGTATGCAGAAGTTTTTAGTGGATTAACCGAACCTGAATTTGACGATTATAAATTATTTGATAGCTTAAATGAAGGCGAAATGGTTCTAGTAAAAGATATTGCCTTTTATTCAATGTGTGAACACCATTTATTGCCATTTTATGGAAAAGTACATGTCGCTTATCTGCCAGAAGGTGGCAAAGTATTGGGACTAAGCAAGTTACCAAGATTAGTAGAACATTGTGCCAAACGTCCCACGGTTCAAGAAGATTTAACAGTGACAATTGCCCGCAAACTCCAAGAAAATATTCCCGTCAAAGGCATTGCAGTAGCCATTGAAGCGGAACATATGTGTATGACGATGCGCGGCGTGAAAACACCACAAAGTAGCACCAAAACATTTCAATTTACCGGACTATTTAAAGAACAAGAGTGGAAAAATCAATTTTTAATGGAGATACGTTAGAAAATGGAAATCATTGTCGGCACGAATAACCAAGGTAAGTTAAAAGAAATGCAATCAGGACTTAAGGACCCAGCTATTCAACTTGTCTCTTATCGAAAGTATACAACCAGTCAAGAGCAACCGGCAGAAACTGGCACTACGTATGCTGAAAATGCTTATCTAAAAGCACGCTTTTTCCAACAATTAATTGGACGCCCAGTGTTAGGTGATGATGGCGGCTTAACATTAACTGCTTTTCCTGATTTATTAGGTATTTATACAAGCCGCTTTTTCCATTCAGCTAATCCAGAAGAACAGAACCGCGAACTGTTGCACTTATTTGAAGGGCAACAGTCGACTCGCGAGTTAACCTTATCAGCCACGTTGGTCTATACACTCGATGACGACAAACTGTTGCAAACGGAAGCCGCTTTGACTGGTGAATTAGTTGAACCGCGCGGTACAGGCGGTTATGGCTTTGATCCGATTATTTATTTACCAGACCGAGGCAAAACCTTAGCGGAGTTGTCCATGAGTGAACGAATGAAGATAAGTCCTAGGATGCAGGCTTTACGAAAGATGATTCAGCAGATAAAGGAGCAATATGACAATGATTGATTTAAAAAAGAATTACCAAATTATGGGGATTGTCAACACGACCCCCGACTCTTTTTCTGATGGCGGTAGCTACACAACGGTCGACGTGGCCTATCAACATGCGCTTCATCTACTAGAAGCGGGGGCCGATATTTTAGACATTGGCGGCCAATCCACACGTCCTGGCTACGAAGAAGTTTCTCCACAAGTTGAGGCAGACCGAGTATTACCGTTAATTAAAAAAATACGTGAGACTTCTCTAGCGCCGATTTCTGTGGACACCTACTATCCCGAAGTAGCAGAAGCCGCGATCCAAGCTGGCGCCACAATGATTAATGACATTAAAGGATTAGACACTCCGGGGATGGCAGAAGTCCTCGCACAATATCCTGAAGTCCAAGTTGTGATTATGCATTCTAGAAAACGCCAATCGCTTTCTTTAAAAGAAGAGTTGCACCTATTTTATACAGAAAAAATTGAACAATGCCAAAAATATGGGCTTTCCTTAGAAAAAATTTGTTTCGATCCAGGGATTGGCTTTCATAAAACTGTCGCAGAAAACCTTCAACTGTTAAAAGATCCTAACGCCTTTCGCTACCAAGATTATCCGTTACTATACGGCGTTTCTCGCAAACGAACCATCGGCGCTTTAACGAACGAACCAGAACCAGCCAACCGTGATTTTGGTTCAGCCGCTGCTTCCTTGTATGCAGCACAACAAGGCGTAGAAATTTTACGTGTTCATAATGTCCAAGGCTTAAAACAAACATTTGATGTCTGGCGAGTATTGTCGGAGAAGGAGTAAAGGTAGACCAATAGACTAAACAGACCGACCATCTTTTTTGATGGTCGGTCTGTTTAGTCTATTGCTAAAATCAGTAATAAAAAATAAACCTGTCATAACTTTTACCGAAGGTTGATTATAATTAAAGATGACGTCTTAAACGTTCGCAACCTAATAAACGGCAGAAACAGAACCAACGCCTTCAGAACTAATTGGTTCTGTCCTGATCTCTTCATGTTTATCGTGTTTATTATGCTAAGTTGAAACGGGAAAGTCGATTGTTAAATAAGCTTTCGTTTTTTAGGTATTTTTAAGAAATATTTTAGAGTAGATACAGCATAGAAATTCTATTACAATTGTCTTTGGATCTTCAAATAATATCAATTGTTATTTAATATTTATTTTATTTTTTACAAGTAAAAGTAAGGAGGTTGTAATCTCAATTGAAAAAACATAACTATTTATTGATTTTATTGTGGATAGTTGGAGGGATCTTTTTAGGAGTTGAAAAAGTAGAGGCTGCTCCTAGACCATTAACAGAACTGGGCTATTTCCATTGGGCAAATCAATCGATTACACCAGCGGCAAACACATTTATTATGCATTACGGCGAAAATACATCCGTCGAACCAATTGAAGGCGAAGTGTATTCAAACTACATGGCAGTTAGTCGAACGACAAATAAAAGTAAAGCATTAGTAAAAAATGTGGGGTTCTATGAAGGAAAAGCAGTTAATTTATTAGTTACATTACAACGGAATAAAAGTAATTTGGATGGAGGATCAATTAGTTTTACTGAAAGCTATTTTTTAGGAATTACGATTAAAGGCGAAATGCTGGTTACCTATGATTTTGTTGATAATTATGGTCAGCCCTTAACGATAAAAACAGCGTTTAATTACTATGGGTTAAATTCAAACAAATATGTTGGCTATAAAAACCCTGGAACGATAATTGATGCCTTATATGCGGAAAATCCTACACATATTCTTTACGATACGTGGGATGGCGGAGACGATGATTATTGGTTATATCTAAAAAACGTTACTGCAGGGGTACCTTGGCGGGACCCTCGCCAGCGTTTTGAAATGACGACCAAAAGTATTTCTACTGTTACGTTTGTAGTCCACAACAATGACACAACGCCGTCATCCATTGTTTACTTTACAGATTTTTTGGCAAAACCAGAATTTCCACCAGCGTACGCAATGGATACTTATTTTGAAAATGCAGAGACGGCTGTTTGTTTAAATGTGCAACAGACCATTCCAAATATTGATCAGTGGACAAAACCTAGTCAAATGGCTATAAACGTTAACCTGAACCAAGTAAATCAAACAAAGCAATATCAATTTGACAAAGTCTTAGTTACAGACTTTAAAGGAGAAGATTTAACGGATTTATTTACTAGCCAAACAGATGGTGAAAATGTCCAAATTATGACAAAAAATCTGTCAGATAGTCGTCTCTACGATACCGTATTACAATATAAAGTTTACTTGAAATGGCAAGGGACTCAAAATCCAGTCGATACGGCGCTCATTTCAAGTGGAAAATTAGACTTGCCGTTTAGTGCAAGAACTCTTTTAGATGGAGAAAATTTAGAGGAAACGACTGCTACATCCAGTGTGAATTATGTGGGGAAAGCAACGACTGTGTTTTTAAATGAACAAGATAATGCTATTCATGAACCAGTCACAAAAGAAGGGATTTTAACCACGCCTTTTGACTTGTCTAATCAGTATCCCCAAATAGCTGGCTATGAACCAATTAAGACCCAACAAGATCAAGGAATGTTTCTTCCAGAGGAGCAAACAATTATTCATCGTTATCGTGAAAAGAAGTTATTACAATTCAAATTGATGGATGAAGAAAATCCGCTATTGGTCTCACGTTTTACAAATCAGCGAGAAGTTACTTTTTCATTTTGCCATGATCCATCAACCAATATAACTTTAATAGCGAAGTGTGGCACGGAAGAAAAAGAATTAAAAAAATATGTAGATGCGCCAGAATCGGTTGTTGATAAAGTTACGTATACTTTTCCTGAACATTGGTTGAATCGAGAGGTTTTCTTTTATATAAAAGATGAGAACAATCAAGAGTCAGAAAAAGACAGTCGGACTCTTCAAAAAGAAGCTGGGCCCAAGCTCATTTTACCTGATACAATCAATTTTGGTGTGAATGAAATTCCCGCAACAGAGACAATGATTTCTTCTATTACAAATAAAGAAATCCGCATTGAAGATACAAGCAAACTTGATAAAAGTCGGTGGACAATTAAAGTAAAAGAAGAACAACCGTTAAAGAACGAAAACGGTGAGTTACTCGACAAAAGAATAAGTTATGGTGAGAAGAATCAGCGTGTTCTAATTAATGCAGATAGCCAACCTATTTTGCAAGGAAGCGGCAACGCTACCGCTAATTTGACCAAACAACTTCAGTTGACGATTTTTCCTTCTGATCCAGTCGGAAGGTATAGTGGAGTATTGCGATGGTCTCTGGAAGATGCGCCAGAATAACCCCTTTGTTTAATAAGAAAAAAGTGTCCAAAGATCTATCAATAGATAATTGGACACTTTTTTATAGATCTCTCTGGGGCTCCTACTTTTTTAAAGAGAGCGCCTTCTAACAAAGTGCAAATGTGTTATACTACACAAGTAGGAAGTTTATGACGGTGGCAATTTCTCAAAAAAGGGGGACTGCCAATGTTTTTGCTTGTTTGCTCTTTCCCTAGAAAGGAATAGCAGTGACTGTCTTTGAAGCATTGATGCTTGCGATCGCTTTCGCAACGTTAATTGTCAAAATCAGTAATAAAAACGACAAAAAATAAACCCGTCATAATCTTTAGCAAGGATTGACGGGTTTATTAACCAATAAATTAAAGCTACCGTCTTAAACGGTCTACCCGAGAGCGTATGTCTAGTACGCTCTCTTCGTGTTTATTATAGCAAGTTGAAACGGAAAAGTCGAATAGTAAATAAAAAAAGTAAGCGTATTCCAGTAAGGGATAAATGTGTTATACTACACAAGTAGGAAGTTTATGACGGTGGCAATTTCTCAAAAAAGGGGGACTGCCAATGTTTTTGCTTGTTTGCTCTTTCCCTAGAAAGGAATAGCAGTGACTGTCTTTGAAGCATTGATGCTTGCGATCGCTTTCGCAACGTTAATTGTCAAAATCAGTAATAAAAACAACAAAAAATAAACCCGTCATAACCTTTAGCGAAGATTGACGGGTTTATTTCCGTATCAAAATCAAGCTACCGTCTTAAACGGTCTACCCGAGAGCGTATGTCTAGTACGCTCTCTTCGTGTTTATTATAGCAAGTTGAAACGGAAAAGTCGAATAGTAAATAAATTGAGATAAGACAGAGCGGGGAAAGTAGGGAGAGTTAAAAATGGCATTTGCACATATAAATATAGAAAATATGGTTGTTTTTGGAGGAATCTCATTAAGTATTTATATATTATACACTGTTCTGAATATTATAGAATTTAAGTATTATGACAAGGTATCTTTTGATGAAGAAGAACTTGACAGAATAGATACACAGGAATATGCAAGGTACTTTTCAGAACTATTAACGGAAAACCAATAATTTAAAGCCACCGTCGTAAATGGTCTACCCGAGAGCGTATGTCTAGTACGCTCTCTTCGTGTTTATTATAGCAAGTTGGAACGGAAAAATTCGAATAGTATCTAGATAAAAAAACAGTGTAGAAACGAAAGCTATGTTGAATGCTGCAGCAGATACTGCTTTTGTGATAATTAATTAAAGACTTCTGTCTCAACTTAAATCAACCAACAAAAGGGAACTTTTTATACAAAGTGTGTACACACTATTGAATAGACTTGAATCAGCGTGATTTTATTTGAATTTTTCAACAGTAGCTACAAAAAAAGTGTTAATTTATGCTTATAAAAGTAACAATTTTATTTTTGGACGACAATCAATAACTGGTTCAAACATTGGCTTTTATTTCATTTAATAATTTACATTATTTTATTATTTCTTTTTTTAGGAATAAATAAAATAAAATTTTAAATTTATTTCGTGTATGCTAAATGATATACAGGGGAATAATTTTATATATTCTTGGTTAATTTTTATTTAAAGGAAGGAATTTGTATGAAGAAAATTACTAAGGCTCTTATCATTAGCACGTTAGGAATTCAAGTGTGTCTACCCATCGTGAGTTATGCAACGTCTGAAGAGCAACCGAGCGAAGTCAGTCAGCAACTTAGCGCCAGTCTGAAGGTAGCTGGTGTACCAGAATCTGAAAATTATAAAACACAGTTTTCTGTGAAACCATCTGAAAACTTATACAAAGGTTCTATGACATTTAGGCCAGCGAATCAAAACGAGTTGTTAATTGATGGCTTTGTCAACAATAACAACATACAAATTGCGATTACTGTTGACCGTACCAAACCGCGAACACTCTATATTTATGAACTTAGTCCCAACAATTCCACTCGACAAAAATACACACTAACAGAGGGGAGTACGGTGAATTCAAAAGAGTTTCCAGGACATCGTTATGTCTACCCTGGAGGGAAATATGACAATATTATTTTGGAACGTTACAACACTAGAGCGGCAATTTGGAATTTAAAACGAACGCTTTTACAAAATGATACGAAAACAGTGAATAAAGTAATTGTCCCAATTATTGATCAATTAGAACAAGAAACACATTATATTATCGCTGGTACAACAAAAGAAGAACCTGAAAATCAGCTATTAGAGAGTGTTAAACAATCTGGTTTCAAAGGAGATGCTTATACAACTGGTGCGCCGGAAACGATTGTTAAAGATGGCGTGACCTATGCGTTAACTGACCCATTACCGACCAACGCAAATGGTTACTTATCTAAATATTATAATGGTTGGTCACACTTGTATAATTATGGAAATTACGATCTTCGTCGTACGCAAATTGATGATAGCGGCACACAATTGATTGAGTTACTAAGAAAAAACGGTACAGTTGAGCAGAGCGCCAAGGTAGCTGCGGGCCAAAGCCACACATTTCCTAATAAAGGCACTGCAGGTGGACCTGTGACAGCTGTTAATTTTTACAATGGGATTCCAGAAACGACGTATCATGTGGTTTATCAATATATTGCTGTTGAAACAGAATACCGTGGTCAAATCGTGGATCAAGATGGCAATAAAATTTCTAAAGAGGGGCTCGAACTGCCATCTTTTGAAGGAAAACGTGGTGAAACAATTCAGGTGAACCCAGAGGACCTACCAGAGATTCCTGGGTATATTAAACCGAGTGCACCATTAGAGCTAGTTATTCCAGAAACAGGTTCAGTCATTGAAATTCCTTATGAACGTTATATACCATACGATCCAGACAATGGCTATCAACCTATTGAAATCACAGAAGGCAAAAGTAATAATAAAGATTATAATTGGTATTTCGATCATCAAGATACAGGCGGCCAGCTATTAGTCAATGCGGCAGTGATGGCAGAACATTGGTATCATCCAGGTTCAACAAAAACGGTTGGAGAAGCAGAAAAAAGCCAGCCTGTCAAATGGGATTCCTCGGCATTAGCCTTTTATATGTTTAGAAATAAAGTTCCCTTCCATTATTACCGAGAACCAACACTGGAGTTTATGAAAAATGAAATTGATGAAGGCCGCATTTTTATTACTTACGTAGAAACAAGTGAGTTATTTTATAATCCTACACCTGACTCCACTTGGGGGCGCTTCTATGAAGAAACAGGTCGGAACAATATAATCGTGAAAGGCTACAAATATATTAATAATCGTTTGTATTTTGAAACCTATGATCCATTATCTGGAGGTCGTAAACACAAAAATGGTGAGCCTTTAGGAAAAGATCGCCTATATGATGCAGAAGAGTTTATGCGAGCAATGGAAAAAGGTGTGCCAATTATTCAAGTCATTGGTTAAGTAAACCTAGAAATAAGTTATAACATATTTGTTTTCAAATATATTATATAAATGCTTTAAAAATACTAAGTAGAGGAGTTTTTTAAGATGAAGAAAGCTATCAAAAAAGTTTCAATGTGTTTAGGGGTAACCGCATTTTTAGGGGCAGGAGCGTTGGCTACAACAACTTCAGCTTTTGCAACAGAACAACCAGAAGTGGCATCAGAAGCCATCTCAACCTATGCGGCGACTGGTTTTTATCGTGTTCTTTACGATACAACGTTGTTATTCAGTGATAACGCCGACATTATTCATATACCAGCAGGATTTATGATTTACCATACAGGAAATGAGATGGAGTGGGGGGGCATGAAATTTTATGAAATGAATGTCATGCAAGGAACAGAAGTATACCGTGGTTATGTTCAAGATACAGCGTTAGTTAAAGCGTAAAAAAAGACAGCTCTTCTGCGTTCAGAAGAGCTGTCTTTTTACTAAATAACCAAAAGTTTTTTTAATTCTCTCTTGTCAAAATCGTTTGTGTAATTTCATACAATTGTTCTTTCGCTTGGACCTTTGTTTCAGGAAGTTTGCTGATTTCTTTCAGCGCTTTTTCTGTGTAATGAGTGGCTAATTGTTGAGCCTTTTCTACGCCACCTAGTTCATGGACAAGACGATAAATTTCCTGTGTTTCTTCATCAGTCAAGGCTTCTTTTTTCATTAAAAGTGGCAACAAGACTTCACGATTGGCTTCAAGTGCATAAATCAAGGGCAAAGAATACACGCCTTGACGTACGTCTTCTAAGACGGGTTTGCCGATGGCATCGGCAGTTTGCGTATAGTCCAAAATATCATCAATAATTTGAAAAGCCAGTCCGATATTTTCGCCGATTTCACCACAACGTTTGGCAAAACGTTGGGAGGTGCCACTTTCATAGGCACCGACAAAACAACTTAGCGCAAACAGTTCCGCAGTTTTTCCGGAAATATTTTTTAAATATTGGTCAATCGTTACCTCGAAATTATAGCGATTGTCCATTTGACCAAGCTCACCAGTTAGGACTTTTTCCATACTGCGCGAATTTAATTGAATGCTTTTTAATGAAGAAGAATAATCAGATAAGAGCTTGAAACAGCAAACAAAAAGATAATCGCCTGTATACACGGCTGTGCTATTCCCAAAGCGCGAACGCAGTGTTGGCAAGCCACGACGCGTATCGGCTTCGTCGACAATATCGTCGTGAACTAACGTGGCGGTATGCAGTAATTCAATGGAAGCCGCTAACGCTGTCGCCTTTTTAGGGTCCCGCTGTTCACCAAAATAAGAGAACAACAGTTGGTAGGCTGGACGTAGCAATTTGCCGCCAGAATGAATCATGTCATGGACAGCAGCTTGAATCTCTTGATTATCGATTTGAACCGCTTGTTCCATCAAGCGAAGAGTAGTTGTTAATTCTTTTGATAACGTAGGATAGGTATTCCACATAGGATGTATATTCATAAGATGACTCCTTTAATTGTGGCGGACAGGTTTTCAATTAGAAAAATTGACTCCACTTATGTTTCGTTGTTTGTTCATAATTCAGTTGGAATTTTCGTAACGTCTGGACATGTTGTAGTAAATAATTAGCGGCAATCCCAATGGCAATCCCTGAAAGTAACCCAAACAGAGATAGAAATGGTAAGTACAGCATCGGCGCCCACGAATGAGCAAAGAAAGAGGTCGTTAGCAACTGACCAACGTTGTGTAAGAAACCACCAACGGCACTAATCCCTATAATGCTGACCCGTTTTGGCCCCAGCTGCTTGACAAGCAACATGCCGAAATAACTTAATAAGGCACCACTGGCACTATAGAAAAAGGTCGAAAGTGTACCGCCCAGTAATGTCGTTAAAATCAAACGTAAACAGACTAGGAAAAAACTATCACGCTTACGCATGGTGAAAATCGCAATAATAGTAATTAGATTTGCTAGACCGAGCTTTGCCCCAGGAGCAAATGCGAAAGGGTAAGGAATCATATTTTCGATTAAACCAATAATGACCCCTTGGGCAACGAGCATAGCAATATAAATATTCTTGTGTAATTTGCTCATAGTTGTCGTGCTTAATAAATTAAGCTACCGTCTTCACTCCCATCAGAAGCTTCCACGGTGATAAACAAATTGTGGGGTAGACAGGCAATCGGGGTTTCACCAGGTTTGGAAATCCAGCCTCGCCGAACATCCACTAAGTCAGCACAGTTGGCTTCCTTCACGCGGATACGATCACCATCTACTTCAATCAGGTTGTAATCACCGTCTTTTGCTTCGTATTTATATGTATAATGCGGGCCGTCCTTTTTTAAGTCAAAGACTTTGATTACTTTGTTGTCTACTTTCAAGACTGCTTGATACGTAGCCGCTTCTTGACCACGGTTTTGCATGGCAAAAACAACAAGGGGCAGAAAAGAACCAAGAACTAAAATAGCAATAATAATAACGTCCCATGTTTTCAAGCGACTTTTCTTAATGAATTCTTTGATCGTCATTTTCTTCTCTCTCCTTTGGTGTTTTTTTCTTGTCTATCATAACACAGTGAACGGAAAAGAAGTATTCTTTTCCAGTTGAGCCACCATATTATAAAAGAAAATATGTGGGACAAAAGTCATGCTTGACTGCTGTCCCACATACTAAATCCTATGATAGTCAGCTGGAGACATGTGTCTCAGCTTTTGCTCGTAGTTGTCAATCGATGATCGATTGCTTACTTACCGCCGTATCTAGCTTTCGGGGTACCATACCACGCTTTACCAAGTTTGCGTTGAATCCATGGAATTACCCAGCGGTCTAAACCGACAGCACGGCCTGAACCGTTCATCAAAGCAAAAGCGACAAAGATAAACCAGATATTTACCCAATAGAACATGCCAGATAAACAGAAGGCAATTGTTAAACCAATTGTAGCAGCACTTGATAACCAAGTGAATAAACCAGCAATCAATGCTAAAGCAATACATACTTCAACGATTGTCATGAATTTTTGCATGAACAAAGCAACTTCTTGGTTTGGCATCATAAATTTCATTACGCTTTCGAACCATTTAGGCATGTGATCAAACACTTGCATTGGTGTTTCGCCGTAAGCGTAGCTTAACCCAAAGTGCGCTGCTTGTGTTGCCGCATCGGCACCACCGCTTGCCGCCGCATCCGCCGCACCACTTGCAGCAGTTGTTGCTGTTTCAGTTGCTTGAGAAGCACCTGTTGTTACTTGTTCTTGTAACCAAGGGAATGGGAAAACGACTTTATCTGTGAACCAAGAACCGTCACCAAACCAAGTGCTTGGTTTCAAGTAATCGCCGTTGCCGACAATTTTCTTCATTGATTCGACTAACCAAACCATACCATAGAAGACACGTAGCGGAACACTCCACAAGACATTGCCGTAACGAGACGTATGTCCGCGAGCAACAGAACGATCATCTTTAATATGGAAGATTTCGTGCATAATGTATTGGAACATGTAGTAACCAGAACGAATATCAAAGAAGTATTTCAAGTTAACGATATGTTTCATAATGATGGCTAAGAAACCACTCAAATGAATTTTATCGAATAAGTTGGCAACGCCCCATTTCGCGCCGATGGAAACCATGAATCCTTGGTAGTTTCCTTTAAAGGCATGTTTTTCGCCGCCTTTAATATCTGCAACGATGTTGGCAGCTGCAGTATGACCTGTTTGTTCAGCTGCTTGAACGATTTGAGGAGTTGGTGTATTTGGTGTTTCTTCGTAATAAACCAAGTCACCAATGATATAAATGTTTTTGTCTTCGTAGCCTTTTGCTTGCATGTATTCATTCGCAACTAAACGACTACCACGTGCTGCTTCTAAACCAAAGTCAGCGGCATCAGAAGTTGCTTTCACACCAGCTGTCCAGATTAACGTATGCGTTGGTACTTCAGAACCATCTTTTAATTTAATGTGATCTGCTGCAACTTCAACGATTGGTGAGTTCAATAATAATTGAACATTTTTCTTTTCTAGATAACGTTCTGCTTTGGCAGCATCGTTACGAGATAACATGTTTAAGATGGTTGGCATTGCTTCAACAACCATTAATGTAATTTCGTCTGGATCAATTTTGGCATCTTTCGCTAAACGATCTTTCCAGTCGATTAATTCGCCGACCATTTCGATCCCAGTAAAACCAGAACCACAGACAACGAATGTTAACATTGCTTTGCGTACTTCAGCATCTGGTTCGATGGCTGCTTTAGCAACGGTTGCTTCAATGTGATGACGAATTTTCACTGCATCATCAAATGACCATAAGGTGAAACCATTTTCTTTCACGCCTGGTGTTCCAAAGTCATTTGGTTCGCCACCCATACCCAGAATTAACTGGTCAAATGGATAAGAACCTGCTAAAGTTTTCACAACTTTGTTTTCTTTGTCGATCCCAGTAACAGTATCTGTTACCAATTTTACGTTTTTCTTGCGTGAGAACAAACGTTGTAAGTCGTATTGAATTGCTTCTGGTTCAACACGTCCGCCTGCTACTTCATGCAATTCGGTCATCATAGTGTGGTAAGAATGGCGATCAATCAATGTGATTGTTACGTCCGTATCTTTTTTAAATTTCTTTGCTAGAAATTTAGTAGCTGAAACGCCAGCATACCCAGCACCTACAACGACAATATTTTGCTTTGTCATTGACAATCCGCTCCTTAATATTGTAAGTAGTAAAATAGTGATAATGATTAATAAGTACACAATCGACTAACATTATATAAGTATTTCACGAATTTGTCTAATATAAATTTTAATTGTCAACAAATTTACTCCAACGATGAGTTTTTGATGAAAAAAAGACCGAAATGTAAATATTTTTAGGGGATGGTCTTGACAACGTTTTTAAAACCATTATAATGTGTAATGTATCACAAACTTTTAATGTTTGTGAAAATCATGAAAGAAAAGGTGACTATCAATGAAAGTGAATAAATTTGTTAAAGGTTTTGCGGCAATTGCATTATTTAGTTTAGTATTAGCAGGCTGTGGCGCAGACAAGAAAGACAACACAACGAACTCTTCTAGCGCAGCATCTTCAGAAACGAAAAAATCAACTGAATCATCAGCACCAGCGAAAAAAGTTGCCGGTGGCGATTTAAAAGATGGTACGTATAAATTAGAAGAAAAAAATGAAAAAAATGGTTACCGTGCAGTCTTTGAAATGACTGTAAAAGACGGCAAAATCACTGAATCTAAATATGACAACATCAATGCTGACGGCAAATCTAAAACAGAAGACACTAAGTATGAAGAAAGCATGAAAGCAAAATCTGGTGTTGGACCAAAAGAATACATCAAACAATTAAACGATTCTTTTGTTAAAGCACAAAGCGCAAGCGGTGTGGAAGTAGTAACCGGTGCGACTCATTCATCTGAATCATTCCAAAACTACGCACAACAATTAATCCAAGCAGCACAAGCTGGTAACACAGACACAATCGAAATCGACAATGGGGCAACATTGAAAGATGGTACGTACTCATTGAAAGAAAAAAATGACTCAAACGGCTACCACACAACATTCTCAATGACTGTGAAAGATGGTAAAGTGACTGAATCTAACTACGATAACGTGAACGCTGACGGCAAATCTAAAAAAGATGACACTGAATACGAAAGCAAAATGAAAGACGTTACTGGCGTTGGACCAAAAGAATATATCGAAACATTAAACAAAGAATTTGTTAAAGCAATGGGCGAAGAAGACGGCTCACCTGCAGGTGTTGAAGTGGTAACTGGTGCAACACACAGCACACATTCATTCATCAACTACGCACAACAATTAGTGAACGCTGCTGAAAAAGGCGACACAACTGAAATCGTTGTTGACAACATCGTAACAAAATAATTAGAAATAAATGAATCGTGAAGTAGTTCCTGAAATGCTTTTCAGCAATTACTTAGCACCATTGAGGGGTTGGGAAAAGTCGGTTAGCTGACTTTCCCGCCCCTTTTTCTTCGCTAGTTCTGTCCATCATTTCACAAATTTTTTTCACAGAAATTTGTGAATTTCCAAGAGAAAGACTTTTCATTTTTTCCAAAAAAGGCTACTATGCAAGAGAACTTATTTTTTAATTAAAGAAGGAAAGAAGAGGGAATCCTATGAAAAAGAAACTTCTGCTCATGGTGAGTGTTCTAGCAGTGCTGTTTGTGGCAGCTGCTTGTTCCTCAAAACCAGAAGCGAAAATTAATACAGAACCATACTCTGACCGTCAAACAATGCTTGGTACCTACGTTCAAATTCGCATCTACGATGATGGCAAAGAAGACGTCTTACCGAAAGCTTTTGCCCGTGTCAAAGAACTAGGCGATAAAATCACCGTCAACCAACCAGGTTCAGAAATTGATGAAATCAACCAAGAAGCAGGCGTGAAACCAGTCAAAGTCTCAGATGACCTGTATCCTTTGTTGAAAAAAGCCTATGAATATAGCAAAGACTCCCGCGGCGGCTTCGACATGGCAATTGGCCCAATCACTTCTATGTGGCACATTGGCTTCGATGATGCCCGCAAACCAAGCCAAGCCGAAATTGATCAAGCCTTGAAACTTGTCGATTACACGAAAGTCAAATTCAACGACAAAGAGCAAACCGTTTACCTTGAAGAAAAAGGCATGCAATTGGATTTAGGCGCAATTGCCAAAGGCTTCATCACTGATGAAGTCGTGAAAGTTCTGAAAGACAACGGCGTTACCACCGCTATCGTCGATTTAGGCGGGAATGTTTACGTCTTAGGACACAGCCCACGTGGCAAAGACATGGACTGGACAGTTGGGATTCAAGATCCGAATAAAGCCCGCAACACTGTTTTAGGTCAAGTCAAAGAAAGCAACAAAACCTTAGTCACATCAGGAATTTATGAACGCTACTTAAAAGTCGATGGTAAAACGTACCACCATCTCTTCGATCGTGAAACTGGCTATCCGTTTGATAACGACATCGCGGGTGTCACCATTATCACCGACAAATCCATCGATGGTGATGGTCTCTCAACAGCCGTCTTCTCAATGGGCGTCAAAAAAGGACTAGAATATGTCGAAAGTCTGAAAGGAACCGATGCCATTTTCGTCACAAAAGACGACAAAGTCTACATCAGCAAAGATATCGAAGGCAACTTTGAAATCGGCAAAGACTCTGGCTATACGATGGGGAATCGGGCCGATTTGAAATAAGGAGCGACCAAAAATGTCTTTAAATGTGTTTTTAAAAGTAGTGGAAATTCAGACGAAGCTAGCCAGTCTCTTTCCCTTTATCATCGGGGTTTTGTTTTCAATGACCTATTTCGGGGAAGTTCAGTGGGGCAACACGCTGGTTTTCTTCATTGGCATGGTGGTCTTTGATATGGCCACCACCGCCATTAATAATTACATGGACTTCAAAAAAGCCAAATCGGACGTCTATAAATATGAAGAAAATATTATCGGACAATCAGGCGTTTCACCACAACTGGTCCGCAACATGATTTTCGCCATGATTGCCTTCACTGCCGTTGTGGGTGCGTACTTAACGGTTCAAACCGGTTGGCTCTTCCTTGTGTTAGGGGGGATTTGCTGCTTCATCGGTATTTTCTACACGTATGGACCGATTCCGTTATCCCGCATGCCCTTGGGAGAAATTTTCAGTGGCTTCACGATGGGCTTAGGTATCTTCGTCTTAACGGTTTACTTGAACGTGGTCACCCAGCCGCCGTTTTACTTAACGGTTGATTTCGCCAGTGGCGCCTTTCGCTTAGACGGCAATCTCTGGGCGGTGCTTGCGATTGTCGTGGCTTCCTTGCCCTTGGTCTGTTCGATTGCTAACATCATGCTCGCCAACAATTTACGGGACTTAGATACGGATATTGAGAACCACCGTTATACGTTAGTCTATTATATCGGGCGCCCAGCGGGGATTGTGCTGTTTCAAGTGTTAGCGTTAGCTGGGTATCTGGTGATTTTATTCGGCTTCATTAGTGGTATTTATCAATGGCCGGTGTTAATCACGTTTGCCACTCTGCCAGTCATTTGGAAAAATATTCAAACGTTTAAACAAGAATTGCCGCAGCCGAAAAGTTTCCGTCATTCCATTAAAAACTTACTGGTTTTCAATGGTACCTATGCCTTAGGGCTATTAATTAGCGCTTTGATTGGTTGAAACCTAAAAAAGTGCGAAGAATGCGAAAAAAATCTTGTTTTTTTTCAAGAAGTTTCTTCAAAATAGTTAAGAAAAGCTCAAAACGTTAGTGGTCAACACTAACATTTTGAGCTTTTCTCGTTAAAGAGAACAAAAAATTAAACTTTAAAGGCGTGATTTCAGGGAAAAACAGGTGGGAAACAACATTCCTATTGGTTGATAATTAAATAACATGTCTTTAAACGCTGTTCTATCGCTATAATTCAAAAAATTCACATGGAGTGCGTAAAAATCGTCAATTTCTAAAGGGGGGTTCTTTGTTATTATAGAGGTATGAAAAAAGGTTGTTTGAGCATTCGATAAACACAAGTTCAAATCTGTTGTTGATTTAAAAGGAGGTTTTAAAATGAAAAAAAAGCGTTATTTAATGATTGTGTGTCTACTATTTTCCCCTAGTTTTTTTATAAATGTTGAAGCGTCTGATGGTGGTTCTAGTTCGGTGGGGATTGAATTTTACCAAAATCCGACAACACCCGCTCCTAAAGATGCCCCGCCGAAAACAGATGCGCCAGCTACTGATCCCAAGGAACCAGCTGGTCCTCCGCAAGGAGATCAACGAAGTGGTGGTTCGACACAGACCACCACAACTGGCTCAACGCTCCCTCGTACAGGGAGCAAGAGTCAGGCAAATCTTAGCATTCTCGGCTTGGTCTTAATTGGCCTTGTCGGAATGGTACATAGAAAGAGGGGACGACATGAAGCGAAATAAATGGCAACGTCTTGCAGCTATTGGCTTATGTAGTTCTTTGCTAGTGAATGCCTTTTCGGGCGTGACGGCAGTTGCGGAAACCGTGACGATTGAAAGTAGTCCGACCGCTGAAAGTAGCGTCAAGGAAGAAACGCAAGCAAGTAGTGAAACGCAAGAAACAATGACTGAAACAAGTCGAGAAGAAGTAACACAGAAAACAGAGAAACAAGCAGAAGTGGAGGTAGAAAAGAAGGAAGACACGCCAGTGAAAGCGGAGCAAAAAGAAGTGGAAACTTTGCCAACCGTTCGTTTGGAACGAGCGGTTGGGGTAAAAGAAGCTGGCAAAGTATCAGAACTTTCTACATGGTTCGAATCGGAGTCAAATTCTTTTCCAACAAAAAATCAAAGCTATACAGTGCCAGAATATCGTTTTAGCATTAATATTGCTTCGGAAAATAAAACGTCTTTAAATATGGCAGATTTTCAATTAACTTCTGAGATGGGATTAGATACATGGGGGCAATCTACGAATTTGTCTAATTTGGCCTCTCGTGGAGATAAAATAATACCGGTGTCAAATGTACCGACAACTACAGGGCTGGATATATTAATACCTAGTCAAACTCTAAACGTTAATTATTTTCATTATTGGGGAGATATGGTCGTATATTATTTGAAGGATCCTGTTCTGACAGTGCCCAAATATATTGACACTATTGAAGTAGCAAATTCAGGAATATATAACCGATATTGGCCATATAGTATAGCAGGGTACCCATATAATATCAAATTAGTCAAAACAAATAATAGCTATACCCTTCAGCAACCGTTGTATCAGGTATGGAATAAATACTATTCAGCAAGCTTTGCAGCGGAATTAAGGGCAACTTATGAGTCAAAACAGGCTAGTTTAACGTATATTGCTGCGCAACAAGATATTGACTTAACAACTACTTATAAAAAAGTCACCGAAAACTTCGTCGATGCCACGGGCGCTAAAATCACACCGCCAAGTGGTTTCACTCAAGGGCAACAAACAAGTATTACGAGCAATGACTTCACGTATACCAGTGCCAAAGCCTTGCCGGATACGTACAAGGCAGGCGGCAAAACTTACAAGTTCAAAGGCTGGTACAAAGGCAAAACCAAACCAGCGACTTTAAAAACGACGAAGACACCAAGTTATGGGGTGACGTATGATGACAATGACGATTTGAATGTGGTCTATGAGGAAATAGAAGCATTTGATTTTCCAGCTATTACCTATCAATTCGGATTCGTAGACGAATCAGGTAAGCAAGTCGATGCTTCCAAAGTTGGCTTGACCTATGATAATTGGTATGGCGAAGTACTGGGCACTAATGTTGCTGACTGGAAAACAATCAATCTTGAAAAAGGTCAAGTTGCGCCGACCAAAAACAACTTGAAAGAAATTGTTTATCCGGCACAGTCTCTTGAGATAATGAGTGGACGAAGTTCACAATACAGTGCGGCTAATTTAACATTTGCACTGCCAAAATACTATGAAAAAATGAGCGTTTATAACAAGAGTGGTACTTTTGATGTGGCATACCCGTTTCCTAGTGTTCAAGATAATAATTCCACAATTCCAATTGTTGAAGGTACAGATAAATCTGTTTCTAAATGGTTTGAGTTAAAGAAAAGTGGAAGTCAATCGTTTGTTTTTAATCAAACAACACCGGCAGCCCCAGCAGATGTTCAAGTACCTGCTTATTTGCGAGAGGTTGTCTATAATCCGGCTACTGTAGCAACCAAAGGAACCTATTCTACATTAGATAAACCCGTCTACTACTATCTAACCAATCGCAAGGTCACCGAAAACTTCGTCGATACCACGGGCACCAAAATCACAGCGCCAACAGGGTTCACGCAAGGTAACCAGATTCCGATGACTAGCGACACCTTCAAGTATACAGCGGCGAAAGCCTTGCCAGCTAGTTATTCAGCTGGCGGCAAAACCTATACTTTCCAAGGTTGGTACAAAGGTAAAACCAAACCAAACACATTGACAACAAGTACGACGCCAACATATAACACAACCTTTGATGGCAATGACGATATGACGGCGGTGTATAAAGAGGAAGTGCCAAAAGCGAGTGTTACTTTAACACGCACTACAGCTGAAACAGTAACTAGCGGCGGCAACGTCACATGGCGCGCTACGATTACCAATACAAGCCAAGCCCCGTTAACCACGGCGACCATCAAGAAATCAACGGCTTGGACAACTGGCTTAGCAGCACCAACTGCCATGATCGTGACACCAGTTGGCGGCACGGCAAAAACCGTCCCAGTCACAGCGACTACTTGGACTAATGGCGTTAGCTTAGGGACTGACATCCCAGTAGGGAAATCTGCCACGGTTCAGTTCACTACCAAAGCGACGGGCATAGCGGGACAAGTCTTGCGTGCAGGGATTACCACCAGTGGGAATTACAGTGGCATTTCTGCTTCAGCAACTGTTCGTGTGAAAGACAATGATCAGGCGATTGTTACACCAACGACAGAGGGATTCATCAGTGTGCCAACTTTCAATTTTGGTCAGATAGGGATTGCGGGAAATACACAACAGCATGGCCTGAAGAAAGCCGCTGATTACTACGGCAACGGCACACGCAATCCCTATCTGCGAATTAAGAAAACCCAACCGAATTGGAGCTTAACGGCACAACTGTCTCAACCAAAATCAGCTACAGACAGCTTGCCAACAGCGACCCGCCTATTACTAGGTGCAGCTCCTGTTTCAAGTTTTTCCAATTACAATCAACCAACGGAGTTGAAAAACACGATTGGCACCACCAAGGTTATTAACTTAACGGCAAATAACACGGCTACGAACATCGTTGCCAACCAACAATTTACTGGCAGTAATGTCTATCAGCTAGATTTCGTATTTGATAATATCAAACTAGAAGTACCAGCTAGTCAAGGCATGACTGGTCAACAATACCAAGCCGCAGTCACATGGAATTTAGTGACTGGACCGTAAAAAAAAAAATGCTCGAGCTTCAGAAAAATAGGAGGCTCGGGTATTTTTTATTGATGGTCTTTTTAGGGTTGTTGTGCTATAACAGCAATGAAAAGAGAGATATGCGACAACATACCTCTCTGGTGTAGAGCCGTTTAAGACGGTAGCGATTTTTAGTGATTTATAAAAAATAACCGTACTCGCTAAAGCTTCTGCGATAGACAAAGTGAGCAGCGCCCCTTTCATTAAGGGGCGCTGCTTTTTAGTCGTTATTGCGATTGTTCAGTGTCTTTCGTAGAGAGGTTCATTTGTTCTTTGATGGCATTTTCGACACGTTGGCGTTCGCTTTCTTCAACCAGTTGATAAGAAATACCTTCAATTCCTGTCACGCCATCGCCAGTATAATCGTAGCCTTTCAATTGATCGGTTTCGATTGTTTTTAGTGCGGGGGTGTATTTTTTTAGCATTGCCATCATTTGGTCAAAGGACAAGTCGGTTTCACCATGTTCGCCGATTACGTCCAGAATTTCTTGATATTTTAGCAAGCTGTTAAAAGAAAGTAACTTGTTGGTTAATTCGATTAAAACTTCTCGCTGGCGGCGTTGACGACCATAGTCGCCTTCGGGGTCTTCGTAACGCATGCGCGCGTATTGTAAAGCTTCCCAGCCACCTAAATGTTGTTTGCCTTTCGGATAATGAATCCCTTCAGCGTCAAAAGCAAAGGCATTGTCGACAGTGACGCCGCCCACCGCATCGCCAAGGTCCTTCATAGCATCCATATCAATTGAAAAGTAATGATTGATTGGGATGTGCAAGACATTTTCAACCGTTTTAATTTGCATATCGGCACCACCGAAAACGTGGGCCGCATTGATTTTATTGTATTCGCCATTGGTGCCAGCCATTTCCACATAGTAGTCACGTGGGATGCTAGTGATGGTAGTTTTTTGTAATTGATTATTCACTGTAACCACCATTAAGGCGTTGGAGCGGTAATCGGTTTTGCGTTTTGAGTCATTCGCAATTCCCATAATTAAGAAACTAACCGGTTCCCCTTTGGCTAAATCGGGACTCTTCGTGGAAGATTTTCTTGGTTTATACATGGTGTTCGCTGTTTTTTGCAAATTGCGATACATGCTGACGCCGTAAGCGGAAACAGAAAGTGTGCCTAAAAATAAAAGGGTTAAACTAAAGACCACGAATAAACTTTTTCTTTTACGAGAATGGCGGCGCCGGCGTTGTGTCGGTACTTCTGCTTCCTCTGGTTCAGGTGCTGGCAAATAACGTTGAACAATTTGAAATGAAAAGTTGACCCAGCTATAACTTAGGAGCATCCCAGCGATGACATCACTAGGATAATGAACGCGTAAGATTAAGCGACCTAACACAATCAAAACTAAATAAGTGAGTAAGAAAATTTTGATGCCCTTGGTTTTTTCGACATGAAGATAGGCCAAAATGATCAAAATCGTACAGACCAGCGCCATTGCTAATAATGAATGTCCGCTGGGAAAGCTAGCAGAGCTTCGATCAGCTAAAGCGCCTAGGTTTGGTCGAGCCCGACCCACCACATGTTTAAACACGCTCCCTAAAAAGCCGACAGCTAATAGGTTACTGACAGCCCAAAAGGCTAGAATTTTTTCTTTTTTGCGTAAAAGGTAAACCATCAATAATAAGAAGAATAGCAGCATTGGTCCAATCGTGGCAGTTTTTGCTAACAGATTGACCGCTGTTAAAAGTGGGGCATTTAATTGCCATTTGATGTGATAAATAGCTTCGTCCATTTGTTGAAACCAATTTGGACTAGCCGCCACTAACAAAGTGAGGAAAGTAAAACCAAGCGTTGTTAGGGCATAAAGTGGAAATTTTTTATTCGATGTTTGCATGAGAATCCCTTTCTTTTTCCCTTGAAAGAGTAGACTAAGCCAGCATCGATCGTAAATAAGCGCTTGCGACTAAACAGGACACAGCAAGCCAATCGGTTCTCATCGTCTGAGCTTTAGCACTATCCAACGTAAAGATTTCTCTTAGCTATTTTTAGAAGAGCCTTAATTCGACCATTCCTGTTTTACACATTGGTGTCTTTCGACATTTCTGCGCAATAGCCTATGTTTGGATAGGAGCCTCACCTAACAAGGTTATTTTATCTAACGCTAGAAGTATAGAATTTATGCAGCGGTTCTCACAATGAAGTTTAAGAAAATTTATTGTTTTTTAAATAAATTTAAAGGTGTGGGAGAAAAGCGTTATTTTGGGAAATCGATTTTAAAAACGGAAAAACGTTTTACAGCATCTGCTTTTAACGATATAATAAAAGAATAGATGAAAAAACGAGGAGGTGAACAGTATGCTAGTTAATTTTACAGTCAAAAATCTTCTATCTTTTAAAGAGGAACAAACACTTTCCCTACAAACAGGCGCGTATTTACGAAAGTATGTCAATAATCGTTTCGAAGTGAAGCCTAAAAATTACCCAGAAAAACTAAGGTTACTGAAGAGTGCCATTGTTTTTGGGGGAAATGGTTCAGGAAAATCAAATTTAGTGAGTGGGTTAAATGCGTTAAAAACTTTGGTTTTAAGAGAACAAGCTTCGATTAATGATGCTTTATTATATGAACCTTTTGCGTTAGACCCTCTCACTAAACAAAGTCCATCTGTTATGACCATTGAATTTATTAATGACAGTGTCTTGTATCGCTATTCGTTAGCTAACACAGCGCGCGAAGTAGTTAAGGAATCTTTAGAAATTTATGACAAAACGCAGGATGATTTTGTTTATTATTTTAAAAGAGACGGTGCGGAATCTTCCGTTTTTCCAGAAAAATATCAAGAATACCAAACACAAATTAAGTCTAATTCGTTAGTTATCCATACGCTGGAATCAAAAAATGATCAGCACGCTACGAATGTCGTTCGTTGGTTTGCCAATCAGTTAGTTATTTTTGATGGATCTTTACGGAATATTGAACGGTTGAACAATGAAAAAGACAAAGAGAAAGTCTTGAACTTTTTGAAACTTGCGGATATGAACATGGTTGACCTAGTTCCTGTGAAAGACAAAGAGGAAGATTACTCGAAACAAGAAAAATTAGACGCTGTTTTAGAACGAATTATCCAAGAAAAAGACCCGACCATTGAAATTGGTCGAGTCAAGAAAAGTCTGTATTCGCTGTACTCTGTTTATAACCAATATGATGAAATGAATCAAGTGGTCGGACAAGAACGTATTCATTATGATTTGGAATCTTCTGGGACGAAAAAATTAATTGGCTTAGCGCTAAATATTTTATTTAATCCAGAAGAAAAAGTTTTTGTTTTTGATGAATTTGATGATGCGTTTCATCAAGAGTTGTCAGGAACATTGTTAGAAGCGTTCAATGCCATGGAGACGAATACACAATTTATCTTGACCTCCCATGAACTTCATTTGATGGATAATCAATTGAGAAAGGATCAAATTTACTTCACAGATAAGAATTATCGTGGTGCCAGCGAATTATACGCTTTGTATGACTTTGAAGCAGACCCAAAAAAAGGTCGCGGAGATATCACATATTATCGCCGTTATTTAAATGGTCTGTTTGGTGGTGTTCCTCATATTGATCGAAGTGAAATCGTTCAGGCAGTGAAGGTAAAGGAGTAGAAGTTGGTATGCCAAAAATAAAAAGGGTAAAAAAAGGAAAGAAATTAAAACCAAATGTCATGATTTTTTGCGAAGGAGAAACAGAAGAAGCTTACCTTAGATTGATTAAACGAAAATATTCTGCAGTCAATATTAAAAGTAAACTCAAAGTAAAAACATGTAGACGTCAAGGAGAGGCGTTGGTCGAATACGCCGTTTCCTGTATTCGGAGTATGGGAAAAGCGGAGCGAGACAATTATGATTTGTTTTATGTTATGAATGACAAGGGCGAACAAACCACAGAATCGATTGAAAACGCGGTAAGATGTGGACAACGACATCGTCCTGAAATCAAGACAATTTTTTCAAATGAATGCTTTGAACTCTGGTTATTACTTCACTTTGAGGAAGTCAATCGATACATGACTAGAGAAAGTTCTGCATTTAAAAGACAGTTATCGAAATTTTAAAGGCGCAGAAGTATGTAAGTATCTTGAAGAAAAAGTAGCTATTGCTTTTCAGAATACGAATAAAAACTGGTTTTCTCCTTTAGAAGAAATGAAAATCCCTATACGAATTTCCCCAAAGAATTGTGCGAAATGTTAGCACAAAAAGAAGTTGATTTTTAAAGAGCAAGAAAGCATCTGTTTAAATTTAGACAGGTGCTTTCTTGCTCTTTTTCTAAATTTCCCCACTTATCCTCGACGCCATTCACCAATCTGGTCCAAACTAATTTCCCCAGAAGACAACGTTTTGGACGTACCATCAGGCAACTGGACAATCAATTCCCCGTTTCCATTAATGGTTGTCGCAACGCCGCGGAAGTCTTGCCCGTTTTGGGTAAAAGCGACGTCTTTGCCAATCACAAAGGAGCGTTGTCGGTATTCTTCTAAAAAGTCTTTCGTTGAACGTTCGTCTAAAATTTGATAAAAATGATTCCAAATGTTGGCGACTAGTTCATTTCGCGACGCCGTCGGTTCACCATCTGGGAAAAGGGCAGTCACTTTCTGCCGAATGTCCTCAGGAAATTCGGTTTCTGTAATTGAAAAATTAATCCCCATGCCGATGATAACATTGGAAATTTGCCCTGTTTCCACATTGCTCATGGCTTCCGACAAAATCCCGCAAACTTTTTTGCCATTTAAATAAAGGTCGTTGACCCATTTAATTTCTGTGTGAACGCCTGCCAGAGCATCCATTGCTCGAGCGACCGCTACGGCCATAATCACAGTATATTGGGCGATTTCTTCAAAATTTTGGTTCGGTTGAAGCACCATGCTCATGTAAATCCCTTTACCTGGCGTAGCGAAAAACGGCCGGCCGAACCTGCCCCGCGGCATTTCTTGCATGTCAGCAACAATCAATGTATTGTCTGGCGTCTGGTCTAAAATCGCCCGCTTAGCATCGGTCATGGTAGATTCAGATGTTTCTAGGACGGTAATTGTTAAAGGCGGTGTTTGTGGCCATAATGCCAACTGAATGCCTTCTGCAGAAAGGACATCTGATTTTTCAAGGCGATACCCCTTGTTTTGCACGCTAGTAATTTGATAGCCATCTTTTTTCAATTCATTAATCGCTTTCCAAATAGCTGTGCGAGATAAGGATAGACGTTGTGCCATCTCTTCGCCCGAAAGGAATGCGGGCGTTTGTTTCATCAATAAAGTTAGGACTTGGCTTTTTGTCGACATATTTTTTCCTCCGATTCGTTATGCTTATTGTAGCGGAAAGGAAAAGGCTTGGTCAACTAGTGAAAAAATCCATCTTAGGATGGAGGAAAATGAAGCAGGCGTTTGCTATACTTGTTTTATTGAGAAGGAGTGAGGGGAATGGAAAAGCAACAATATGTTTGTGAGAAATGTGGCAACATGCACTATGTGTCGGACCAATTTCAAGCAACAGGTGGGAACTTTGCGAAAATTTTTGATGTTCAAAATAAAAAATTTATTACAATTAGCTGTACCCAATGCGGCTACACCGAACTTTACCGTAGCCAAACAAGCGGCGGCATGAATGTCCTAGACTTTTTATTAGGTGGCGGTTAGTCAAAAACGAATGCATCTTTGCATTCGTTTTTTTGTGTGCGAATAGGAAGATAGGGGAAAAGGCGTAATTATTTATTACGCCTTTTTTCATTTAAACCCTTTACAAAAAAACTCCTTTTTATGAAAAAGAAAACCTTAAAGAAACCCTTGACTTTTCTAGACAAAGGTAGTAGAATCTATAGAGCAAAAACTATCTGAAAGTGACGAAGCAGGAGCGAAATATTGTCCGTTCCGGTTTTTTATAGGAAAACAAAAGTAGAAACGCCAGAAAATTTTTCGGAAGCATGTTCTATTTTTGGTTTTTTTTTGCTTAAAAACTGCAAAAAATGCTTTTTGTTACATATATTTAATATATGTAACGTAAATGTAATTTTTCGGATCGGTGTTTTGATAGACTTATAACTAGAGGGGTGAAGAGCTTGGCTGGACACGTAGTAAAATACGGAAAGCATCGCGAACGTAGAAGTTTCGCACGTATCAGTGAAGTATTGGAATTACCAAATTTAATTGAAATCCAAACAGACTCTTATCAATGGTTTTTAGATGAGGGACTTCGTGAAATGTTTGAAGACATTTTACCAATTGATGATTTCCAAGGAAACTTATCCTTAGAATTTGTTGACTATGAATTAAAAGAACCAAAGTACACAGTAGAAGAAGCCCGCGCACATGATGCCAACTATTCTGCGCCATTACATGTAACATTACGTTTAACCAACCGTGAAACAGGTGAAATTAAATCCCAAGAAGTCTTCTTCGGCGATTTCCCATTAATGACAGAAATGGGTACCTTCATCATCAACGGGGCAGAACGTGTTATCGTTTCCCAATTAGTTCGTTCTCCAGGTGTTTATTTCCATGGAAAAGTGGACAAAAACGGCAAAGAAGGTTTTGGCTCAACAGTCATTCCTAACCGTGGTGCATGGTTAGAAATGGAAACAGATGCGAAAGACATTTCTTATGTTCGGATTGACCGCACACGTAAAATTCCTTTAACTGTGTTAGTTCGTGCTTTAGGTTTCGGTTCAGATGATACCATCTTCGAAATTTTCGGCGACAGCGAAAGCTTACGCAACACAATTGAAAAAGATTTACACAAAAACGCAAGTGATTCTCGTACAGAAGAAGGCTTGAAAGACATTTATGAACGTCTTCGCCCAGGCGAACCAAAAACAGCAGATAGCTCACGTAGCTTGTTAACTGCACGTTTCTTTGATCCAAAACGTTATGATTTGGCAAACGTTGGTCGCTACAAAGTTAACAAAAAATTAGACTTAAAAACACGTCTATTAAACTTAACCTTAGCTGAAACGCTAGTTGATCCAGAAACTGGTGAAATCATTGTCGAAAAAGGCACGGTTTTAACACACCAAATCATGGAAACATTAGGCGAATACATTGACAACGGCTTAAACAGTGTAACTTACTATCCAAGTGAAGATGCGGTAGTAACTGAACCAATGACGATTCAAGTGATTCAAGTTCTTTCACCAAAAGATCCTGAACGTATCGTAAATGTGATTGGTAACGGCTATCCAGACGACAGCGTCAAAACAGTTCGTCCAGCAGATATCGTTGCTTCAATGAGCTACTTCTTCAACTTAATGGAAGATATCGGCAATGTCGATGACATCGACCACTTAGGTAATCGTCGTATCCGTTCAGTAGGCGAATTATTACAAAACCAATTCCGTATTGGTTTAGCCCGTATGGAACGTGTGGTTCGTGAAAGAATGTCTATTCAAGACACAGAAACATTGACACCACAACAATTAATTAACATCCGTCCAGTGGTAGCAAGTATCAAAGAATTCTTTGGTTCTTCACAGTTATCACAGTTCATGGACCAAACAAACCCATTAGGTGAGTTAACCCATAAACGTCGTCTATCAGCCTTAGGGCCTGGTGGTTTGACTCGTGACCGTGCCGGTTATGAAGTTCGTGACGTTCACTACTCTCACTATGGTCGTATGTGTCCAATTGAAACGCCTGAGGGACCGAATATCGGGTTGATCAATAGTTTATCTAGTTACGCAAAAGTGAATAAATTTGGTTTCATCGAAACGCCTTATCGCCGTGTTGATCGTGCGACAGGCCGTGTTACTGATCAAGTAGATTACTTAACAGCAGACATCGAAGACCATTATATCGTAGCGCAAGCGAACTCAGTTTTAAATGAAGATGGCACATTTGCCAATGATGTTGTTATGGCGCGTCTACAAAGTGAAAACTTAGAAGTTGCTGTAGACAAAGTTGACTACATGGACGTTTCACCAAAACAAGTAGTCGCAGTCGCAACAGCATGTATTCCTTTCTTAGAAAACGATGACTCCAACCGTGCCTTGATGGGTGCCAACATGCAGCGTCAAGCGGTGCCGTTAATTCAACCACGCTCTCCGTGGGTAGGTACAGGTATGGAATATAAATCAGCCCATGACTCAGGTGCTGCTTTACTATGTAAACATGACGGTGTCGTAGAATTCGTCGATGCAAAAGAAATTCGCGTTCGTCGCGACAATGGCGCATTAGACAAATATATGGTTACGAAATTCCGTCGTTCTAACTCAGGAACAAGCTACAACCAACGCCCAATTGTTCACTTAGGTGAAAAAGTTGAAAAAGGCGATACTTTAGCGGATGGACCTTCTATGGAAGAAGGCGAAATGGCTTTAGGGCAAAACGTCTTAGTTGCCTTCATGACATGGGAAGGTTACAACTACGAGGATGCCATTATCATGAGCCGTCGTTTAGTTAAAGACGATGTCTACACTTCTGTGCATATTGAAGAATATGAATCAGAAGCACGTGATACAAAATTAGGACCTGAAGAAATTACCCGTGAAATTCCAAACGTTGGGGAAGACGCGTTGAAAGACTTAGACGAAATGGGGATTATCCGCATTGGTGCTGAAGTTCAAGATGGCGACTTACTAGTTGGGAAAGTCACACCTAAAGGGGTTACAGAATTATCTGCAGAAGAACGTTTATTACACGCAATCTTCGGGGAAAAAGCCCGCGAAGTTCGTGATACGTCTCTCCGTGTACCTCACGGTGGCGGCGGTATCGTTCATGATGTGAAAATCTTTACTCGTGAAGCTGGCGATGAATTATCACCAGGTGTCAACATGTTAGTTCGTGTCTATATCGTTCAAAAACGTAAAATTCACGAAGGAGATAAAATGGCGGGACGTCACGGAAATAAAGGGGTTGTTTCCCGTATTATGCCGGAAGAAGATATGCCATTCTTACCTGACGGAACACCTGTTGATATCATGTTGAACCCATTAGGGGTACCTTCTCGTATGAATATCGGACAAGTACTTGAATTACACTTAGGTATGGCTGCTCGCCAATTAGGTATTCACGTCGCAACACCTGTTTTCGATGGGGCAACCGATGAAGACGTTTGGGAAACTGTTCGTGAAGCTGGTATGGCTAGCGATGCTAAAACAGTTCTTTACGATGGACGTACAGGTGAACCATTTGATAACCGTATTTCCGTTGGTGTCATGTATATGATTAAATTAGCCCACATGGTTGATGACAAATTGCATGCTCGTTCAATCGGACCTTACTCTCTTGTTACGCAACAACCGTTGGGTGGTAAAGCTCAATTCGGTGGACAACGTTTCGGGGAAATGGAAGTTTGGGCACTGGAAGCTTACGGTGCTGCTTACACATTACAAGAAATCTTAACTTACAAATCTGATGACGTTGTCGGACGTGTGAAAACATACGAAGCCATCGTTAAAGGTGAACCAATTCCAAAACCAGGTGTGCCTGAATCATTCCGAGTATTAGTGAAAGAATTACAATCACTTGGTTTAGACATGCGTGTCTTGGACATTGAGGAAGCTGAGATTGAGTTACGCGATATGGACGATGACGATGATGATTTAATCACCGTTGACGCACTAACCAAATTTGCGGAACAACAATCAGCGAAACAGCTGGAAAAAGAAGCAGAATCAGTCGTGAAAGAAGAAGCACAAGACGTTGTTCAAGAAATTGAAACAGCCGAAGACAGAGACTAATTTGTCGCTACCACTCTGATGAGTTGATTCAACTGCGACTTTGTTGCAACTGCGCAAGCCATTACTTGTTCCAAGTGTCGTCAGACCTTCTTTCAAGTGATGCTTGCCATTTGCTAACAAGTTGCTGACTCAGCTTCTCTAAATAAGGAAATGGAGGGAATTCCTTTTGATCGATGTAAATAAATTCGAAAGTATGCAAATAGGGCTTGCTTCACCAGAAAAGATCAGAAGTTGGTCTTATGGGGAAGTTAAAAAACCCGAAACAATTAACTACCGTACATTAAAACCCGAACGTGAAGGGTTATTCTGTGAACGCATTTTTGGTCCAACCAAAGACTGGGAATGTGCTTGTGGTAAATATAAACGTATCCGTTATAAAGGTATTGTCTGTGACCGTTGTGGCGTTGAAGTCACTCGTTCAAAAGTACGTCGTGAACGTATGGGACATATTGAATTAGCCGCACCAGTTTCACATATCTGGTACTTTAAAGGAATTCCATCTCGGATGGGTCTTGTTTTAGACATGAGCCCTCGTGCATTGGAAGAAGTCATTTATTTTGCTTCATACGTTGTCATCGAACCAGGTGACACAACATTAGAGAAAAAACAATTGTTAACGGAACGTGAATATCGTGAAAAACGTGAACAATATGGCCAAGCCTTCAAAGCTGCTATGGGTGCCGAAGCCGTGAAACAATTATTAGATAACGTCGATTTAGATGGCGAAGTTGCGCAATTAAAAGAAGAATTGAAAACAGCTTCTGGTCAAAAACGGACACGTGCCATCCGTCGTTTAGACATCTTAGAAGCCTTCCGTGCCTCTGGTAACCAACCAAGCTGGATGGTAATGGATGTTATCCCAGTTATTCCACCAGATTTACGTCCGATGGTTCAATTGGAAGGTGGTCGTTTTGCAACAAGTGACTTAAACGACTTATACCGCCGTGTTATCAACCGTAACAACCGTCTAAAACGTTTATTAGACTTAAATGCGCCAAGCATCATTGTTCAAAACGAAAAACGGATGTTACAAGAAGCGGTGGATGCTTTAATCGATAATGGTCGTCGTGGCCGTCCAGTTACTGGACCAGGTAACCGTCCATTGAAATCTCTTTCTCACATGTTGAAAGGGAAACAAGGTCGTTTCCGTCAAAACTTACTAGGTAAACGTGTTGACTATTCTGGTCGTTCCGTAATCGTCGTTGGTCCGTTCTTAAAAATGTACCAATGTGGTTTACCAAAAGAAATGGCGATTGAATTATTCAAACCATTTGTAATGCGTGAATTAGTACAACGTGAAATTGCGACAAACATTAAAAATGCGAAACGTAAAATCGAACGTGGCGAAGATGAAGTTTGGGATATCTTAGAAGAAGTTATCCAAGAACACCCAGTTTTACTTAACCGGGCACCTACGTTGCATAGATTAGGGATCCAAGCTTTCGAACCTGTTCTTGTTGAAGGTCGTGCCATCCGTCTTCACCCATTAGTTTGTGAAGCCTACAATGCCGATTTCGATGGAGACCAAATGGCGGTTCACGTGCCTCTAAACGAAGAAGCACAAGCAGAAGCTCGTATGTTAATGCTTGCTGCCCAAAATATCTTGAACCCGAAAGATGGTAAACCAGTTGTTACACCATCTCAAGATATGGTCTTAGGTAACTACTACCTAACAATGGAAGAAGAAGGCCGTGAAGGGGAAGGTATGATCTTCCGCGACATGAACGAAGCTGTTTTAGCATGGCAAAATGGCTACGTGCATTTACACTCACGGATTGGGGTTCAAACAACACTTTTAGGTGACAAACCATTTACTGATTGGCAAAAAGAACGAATCTTAATCACCACAGTTGGTAAGATCATCTTTAACGAAATCATGCCTGTTGAGTTCCCTTACTTGAACGAACCAACAGACTATAACTTAACTGTTCAAACACCAGATAAATACTTCGTAGAAGCTGGTACAGACATTCCTGCACACATTAAAGAGCAAGAATTAGTTTTACCATTCAAGAAGAAAAATCTTGGAAATATCATTGCTGAAGTCTTCAAGAGATTCCACATTACGGAAACCTCTAAAATGCTTGACCGCATGAAAGACTTAGGTTACAAACACTCAACTTATGCTGGGATGACAGTAGGGATTGCCGATATCATGGTTCTTCATGAAAAACAAGCAATCATTGATGCTGCCCACAAACAAGTTGAAACAATTACTAAACAATTCCGTCGTGGTTTAATTACTGATGACGAACGTTATGAACGTGTAATCGGCGTTTGGAACGGTGCCAAAGACGAAATCCAACAAAAACTGATCGAAAGTATGGAAGCTCGTAACCCAATCTTCATGATGTCTGACTCTGGAGCCCGTGGTAACATCTCCAACTTTACACAGTTAGCTGGTATGCGTGGTTTGATGGCCGCTCCGAATGGACGAATCATGGAATTACCAATCATCTCAAACTTCCGTGAAGGACTTTCTGTCTTAGAAATGTTTATCTCAACTCACGGGGCTCGTAAAGGGATGACCGATACTGCCTTGAAGACAGCCGATTCAGGTTACTTAACACGTCGTTTAGTTGACGTTGCCCAAGACGTAATCATTCGTGAAGACGACTGTGGCACTGACCGTGGTCTTGAAATCGAAGCAATTCGTGAAGGTAATGAAATTATCGAACCATTAGACGAACGTCTATTAGGTCGTTATACACGTAAATCAGTTGTTCATCCAGAAACTGGTGCAATCATCATTGGTGCGGATCAACTAATCACTGAAGATCTTGCAAGAGAAATCGTGGACGCTGGTATTGAAAAAGTAACTATCCGTTCTGTCTTTACATGTAACACAAAACATGGTGTATGTAAGCACTGTTACGGACGTAACCTAGCAACTGGTTCTGACGTTGAAGTCGGAGAAGCAGTTGGTACAATCGCCGCTCAATCAATCGGGGAACCTGGTACACAGTTAACCATGCGTACGTTCCATACCGGTGGGGTTGCCGGTGACGATATCACTCAAGGTTTACCTCGTATCCAAGAAATCTTTGAAGCACGTAATCCGAAAGGGCAAGCAGTGATTACAGAAGTAACCGGTGAAGTTATCGATATTTCTGAAGATCCTGCCACACGTCAAAAAGAAGTAACCATCAAAGGAAAAACAGATACACGTACCTATACTGTCCCTTACACTGCACGTATGAAAGTTGCTGAAGGCGACATCATCCACCGTGGTGCACCGTTGACAGAAGGTTCAATTGATCCAAAACAATTATTACAAGTTCGTGATGTTTTATCTGTTGAAAACTACCTATTACGTGAAGTACAACGTGTTTACCGTATGCAAGGGGTAGAAATCGGCGACAAACATATCGAAGTAATGGTTCGTCAAATGTTACGTAAAATCCGCGTAATGGATCCAGGTGACACTGAAATCCTTCCAGGAACATTAATGGACATCGCAGAATTTAAAGACCGTAACTACGACACATTAGTTGCTGGTGGCGTCCCTGCTACTAGTCGTCCAGTTTTACTTGGTATTACCAAAGCGTCATTGGAAACAAACAGCTTCTTATCTGCTGCATCCTTCCAAGAAACAACACGCGTGTTAACAGATGCTGCTATCCGTGGCAAAAAAGATCCATTACTTGGATTGAAAGAAAATGTTATCATTGGTAAAATCATCCCAGCTGGTACTGGTATGGCTCGTTACCGTAACATGGAACCAAAAGAAGTTGGCGTAGCTAGCGAAAACGTTTATAGTATTTCAGACATCGAAGCACAAATGGCTGCTGAAGATGCGATGAAAAACATCAATAAATAAACCCTAAAAAGCCGTAAGGAGCATGCTCCTTGCGGCTTTTTTTATTTGCTATAACCAACTGATTGTGAGTAAGCCCAAACTTAAAAAGGGGACAAAGGGAAGTTTTTGTTCAACTGGATACCCTAAAAATTTACAACTGTAGCCACAGATTAGACCATAACTACTGGCAAAAAATAGTAGCATCAGCAACTGAGGTACCTGTAAAAAACAGCCCCACAAACCCAGTAACAAAAGATCCCCTCGCCCCATGGCTTCCGGAAAATAATGTAAGACGGCTCGGAAAAAACAAAAACAAAAAAGACCAGTCAGTAAGTAAAACGAATGCTGACCCGCCACTTTCAGCAAGTAAAGCACAAAAAAACTAGGATAAAGAATCTTCGGTTCAACCACTAAATACCAGTAATCAATCAAGGATAATGTGAAAGCACTCGTCAGCCACCACCAGAGAATCAAAGCATCAATCTTCAGGCCAGCTGAAAAACAGCTTGCGGTTAACCCGCCCATGACAAGTTCTGCTAAAAGATAACTCTTAGCTACTGGCTGTTGACACTTTCGACAACGAAAGCGCTGCAGCAAAATCGAAACAACTGGAATTAATTCATAGAGTTGTAGAGGCTGGTGGCAACCTTGACAGTGGGAAGGGGGCCACCACAAAGAACGCCCTACTGGTAAGCGCTCCGCCACTAAGCATAAAAAAGAACCGAAACAGGCACCAATCAAAAAGAGACTCAAGAAAAACATAGATTACCTCCTTAAAAATAAACTACGCTTTTTTTAAACTTTTTCATTTGACTAGACAAATCTTTTTTTGTTAGGAATAATAAAAGAAACAAGAAATGAGGGAATCAAATGGAAAAATTAGCGATTGGTGTCGACGTTGGCACCACGCAAGCCAAAGCAGTGGCTTTTCAAGCAAATGGCACAGTCGTAGCTTCTAGCTATGTGCGTTATCCATTAATTCAAGAGACTGAAGGAATGGCGGAGCAAGACCCAGAAACGCTGTTCCAAGCTGTGGTGAACTGTATTCGAACCGTCACACAGCAAGTGAAGAATCAACCAATTGGGCTCATTTCTTTTGCTTCAGCGATGCATGGCTTAATTGCCATGGATGCGCAAGGACGCCCATTGACCCAAGTGATTACTTGGGCTGACACACGAGCGGCTGATTATGCGGAAGCGTTAAAAGAAACGCCAGCGGCCCAATTGTTTTATCAATTGACAGGCATGCCAATTCATCCAATGGCGCCTTTATACAAGATTCGCTGGCTGCAGGAAAATCAGCCAGCCGTTGCGCAGAGCGCGGCCAAGTTTATTGGGATTAAGGACTACATTTTTTACCGTTTCTTTGGCGAATACTGGACAGATTATAGTAGTGCTTCAGGAATGGGTTTATTTAATATTCACACGCGGCAATGGGAATCATCGATTTTAGCGTATTTATCTATTGAGGAGGAACAGTTGCCAAAAGTTGCCCCGTCAACGTTCATTTTTCCAGCATTAGCGCCTTCTTGGCAAGAGATGCTTGGTGTTGAAGAAGAAACGGTTTTAGTTCTTGGTGGCGCGGATGGTCCATTGTCTAATTTAGGTTTGGGAGCGCTAGGAATGGGTGTAGCGACTTTGACCGTTGGTACGAGCGGCGCACTTCGGTATATTGTCGAAGAACCTTTTTTGCATCCGCAAGGTGAAACGTTTTGTTTTGCTCTAGATGAACAGCACTGGGTGATTGGTGGCGCAAGTAGTAATGGTGCAGTTGCGTTAGATTGGGCGAGCCAAACGATTTTTGCAGAAGAACGTCAGCAAGCTATCCAAAACGGGACTAATTTCTATGACCCAATTATGGCCAAAATTGCAACCGTGCCAGCCGGGGCAAATGGCTTACTGTTTCATCCTTATTTGCTTGGTGAACGAGCACCGTTGTGGAATGCAGAGGCGAGCGCAAGTTTTCTTGGCTTGCGCAAAAATCACCATGCCGGACATTTAGCTCGAGCGGTGGTAGAAGGAATCTGTTTCAATTTAAAAACTATTTTAGAGGATTTGAAACAACTCGGTGGACCCGTTCAGGAGATTCGAGCGACAGGCGGCTTTGCTGATTCCCCTGTGTTCCGTCAAATCATGGCTGATGTGCTGGGAGAAACGTTATCGTTCACTGATAGCACCGAAGCTTCGGCATTAGGCGCTGTTTTGCTAGGTTGGCAAGGCTTAGGGCAGTTACCAAATTTACAAGCAGCGGCGCAACAGGTGCTGATTCATGAAACGGTCACGCCACGAGCGGATCAATTGCTAGTTTATCAAGAACTGTATCCTGTTTTTCAAGAAACCCAACAAGTTTTAGCACAAAGTTATCAAAAATTAGCAGAATTCCGCAAATAATTGATAGTAAATAGCTTTGACAAATGACTGAGAAATTGCTTAACTAGAAGAGAGACGAAGACTTGAGGAAATGAGGATGAGGAATGAAGAAACAGCTACTACCACTATTTCTGTTATTCATTGGGGCGTTAGCAAGTTGCAGTGCACCGTCTCGTTCCGGCGAAAAAGCAGCGCAACAGTTGGTAGATTACTTTATTTATCAAGAAAAGACAGCGACATTCTCTCAAACTTTTCGTGAACCGAAAGTCTTAGCGGAGCATTTGCAGACGAGCCGTCAACAGTTCCAGAAGCAATTTTTCAATAGCTTAAAAGAAATGAACGCTGAAGTCACCGAGACTGAAGCCCAGAAGCTTAGCGCAGAATTACTGGCTCAAGTGAAGAAAAAAGCGTCATATCAACTAGTAGCCACAAAAGAATTGAATGGGCAAGCGACAATCACTTTTCAGATTAAGGGCTTAGATTTTGTGACGGCGATTGAAGATACAACCACTGCTCTTCTTCAGCAAACGCAACAGGCAACACAAGCGCTAGACATGCAGCACACGTTAGCCGTTTTAAAAAAAGAAATCCAACAAATCAATGTCAGCCATGAGCCAGTTGAACTGCCATTAACGGTTAAGCAAGTAGAAGGGCAATGGTATTTACCGGCAGCGGAGCAACTGAGACTGAATCAGTTTTTTTTTAGCTTTCGTCACAGGAAAAGAAGATACTGACCAGTTGACAGAGGCACTCGACACGATCCTCACTCAAGCGGAGCAAAAAGTCGTCACTGCGGATGAAAAAACAGCGATTTCAGGAAATTAATTAGATTCTTAATTGTAATTATTATAATTTGATAATAATTTTAAAAAAGAAAGGTTTTCAGTGTACTTTTTTCACAATTCATATTACACTAAGAGTGTAGAAATAATATTTAGGAGGATGACAAAGAATGAAATTTGAAAAAACAAAAGAAATTTTGAACCAACTCGTTGCAGATTTAAGCCAATTTTCCGTGGTAATTCATCAAACACATTGGTATATGCGTGGACCTGAATTTTTAACACTTCACCCACAAATGGATGAATACATGGATCAAATCAATGAGCAATTAGATGTTGTTTCAGAACGTTTAATCACATTGGACGGCTCTCCATTCTCAACATTGCGTGAATTCGCAGAAAATACAAAAATTGAAGATGAAATTGGTAACTGGGACCGCACCATTCCAGAGCGTATGGAAAAATTAGTAGCAGGCTACCGTTACTTAGCAGACCTTTACGCAAAAGGAATCGAAGTTTCTGGTGAAGAAGGCGACGATTGCACACAAGACATTTTCATCGCAAACAAAACAGACATCGAAAAAAATATTTGGATGTTACAAGCCAAACTTGGCAAAGCGCCTGGTATTGACGCATAATTTAAAACAACTCCCAAAGCCGCTGACGTTGACGTTGGCGGTTTTTTTCTGTTTAAAAGGCACAAAAAAATAAGTGAAAATCTATTTTCTGAAAGCGCAGAAAAACATTGACTTTATCAGTGATTGAAGGTAAAATATTAAATGGTATTGTTTGCCCCACAATGAGCCCCGGAAACTCAAGTGTATGTCAAACATCGAAAACAAAATTGGAGGAAAGAAACGTGCGTACAACATATATGGCCAAAGCTGGCGAAGTAGAACGTAAATGGTACGTAGTAGATGCAACAGATGTTCCTTTAGGACGTCTATCAGCAGTTGTTGCTTCTGTACTACGTGGTAAAAATAAACCAACATTCACACCACATGTGGATACTGGAGATTTCGTAATCGTAATTAACGCTGATAAAGTAAAATTAACAGGTAAAAAAGCTACAGACAAAATTTACTACCGTCACTCAATGTATCCTGGAGGATTAAAATCAGTGACAGCTGGTGAATTACGCGACAAAAACTCTCGCCGTCTTATCGAAACTTCTGTAAAAGGTATGCTACCTAAAAACACTTTAGGACGTAAACAATTTACTAAATTGAACGTATACGGTGGAGCTGAGCATCCACATGCTGCACAACAACCAGAAGTATTAGATATCACGAACTTAATTTAAGGAGGGAAATTCATTGGCACAAGTACAATATAGCGGCACAGGCCGTCGTAAAAATGCAGTTGCCCGCGTACGCTTAGTACCAGGTACTGGTAAAATTACTGTAAACAAAAAAGACGTAGAAGAATATATTCCACATGCTGACTTGCGTGAAGTTATCAACCAACCATTTGGCGTAACTGAAACAAAAGGCGCTTACGATGTAATCGTAAACGTAAACGGTGGTGGCTATGCTGGACAATCAGGAGCTATCCGTCACGGAATCGCTCGTGCATTGTTACAAGTAGATCCTGACTTCCGTTCTGCTTTAAAACGCGCTGGGTTACTTACTCGTGACGCACGTATGGTTGAACGTAAAAAACCAGGTCTTAAGAAAGCCCGTAAAGCTTCACAGTTCTCAAAACGTTAATCAACTCCTTGTTGTATCAACGTTTACAAGAGATTTTTGGTTCAAGTTGGTTCAAATCAACTGGACAAAGAATTTAACAAGTTTAAAGCATCAGCATTTTGCTGGTGCTTTTTTTTTTGCATTAATTCAAGATAGTAGTTTTGTGTTGTTTGGACATTAATATGACTTAAGCGTTTTGATACAAAGGTATTATCATAATCTACTTGCTTGTCATCTATAGACGATAGAAATTATTTATCATTAGTTGTGCTAATCATCCTAAATTTGAGTAAAGATCGCCATCATATTTAGCAACTTTTTAAATGCATAAATTTCGCTAACAGATGTATCTTTCCTGAAATCTTGAATAACCTCATTTACATAAAATCAAATTTGGGAATTTTTATTAGATTTTAAAAATTCACTTAATATGAATTGTTTCTTAGTTGTTGATGTGTATTATTTTTACATTTCTCCGTTGATGTTTTGAGTACAATTAATTAACAATGTAAGTGCAATAACTATAATTAAACTAAACCTTTTTCATGTTTACCTCTCTTTATTTTTTAGTTACAACGATGTTTTTTCTAAGTAATTTCACTATTTCTTGTGTTAGTATATAAATGTATAATTTTTGTGTTATAATTACTGTGCATTAGGTATAAACTGATGAGAGGAGCTTGATGATGAAATATGGGAAAATATTTAAGAAATTGTATGAACAAAACTATAATTTTAAGTTAGTTCCTTATGATTGTGCTCCCTCTAATTATTCAGAATTGATAAAAAAGCAAAAGCAGGAAGGGTTTAGACAAGTCCTGTTTAATGTAGAGTTAATGCTAGACTTAGTTAAAGCCGTTTATATTTATCCAGATTTGTATTTGCAAAAAATCAAAATGTGTTCAGATGCAGAAGAAAATGTTCAGTCTGAAATTGATGATTTAGTAATAGAATCCCGTTCAAATAGAGAATTAATATTTAGAATAATTGATGAACTCGAATGGTATTCTGATAGAGAATCTATTGATATTTTTGAAATACATTTCTATGATAAAGAAACATCAAGCAAAACAGTTTTAAAGTCCAATGGTATTGTTTATGGCGATGAAATTGATTCGTTATTCAAACAGTTTATATATCCGCAGTTAATGAGGTATTTTGATGAAGGATAATATAAAGAAACAATTAATACAATTGGTTGTTGTTATTAGTTCGGGAATATGTGCGTATTTTTTTCCTATAGCATCTAAGTTTCTAAATATTCAGTCAGATAAGATATTAATAGGATTTGATATTGCTATTTTTAATACCTGTATAAGTATATTACTGGCAGTCATTCAAGACTTTTTTATGAAAAAGAAGATGAATGTAACAGTCTCTGTGAAATCGGGTAGCCAAGAATCGAATAAATTATATATTTCTAATGATGATGTAGATGAAGAAAAAACGATTGATGTTGTAGTAAATATAGATGTAAGTGGGAAAAAGCGGTTTTGTAAAAAGAACATAATGATAAAATGTCCAACATCATATATTCTACAGTTAGAAAAAAGGAAAAATGTTTCTTTTATAAAAGAAATTACGACATCAGAAGAGTATGAGATAGACTTAAATGAAATGTTATCTAAAAGTCCCGAATTTGATATTTCTTTTTCAAGAGAAATTCATTTTTCTCTTTTACTAGAAGAGCATAATCGAGGGAATAAAGATGAACTAAGGTTTGAAAGGGAAAAAAATTGGGGTTTGATCAGCATTAATAGTAATGGGCTTAAATTAATTCAAAAATAGGGTGGTTGAAGCATAATGGCATATTCAAAGTGGGTGGATAATACAGATAATTCTTTAGAAAGTTTGATAGATAAGTTTTTAATAAATAGAGAGGGGACATTGGACCCATTTAGTAATGAAACTCTATTACACAAAGTAGATTTGGCATTTGATGATAACCAAACATTTAAAATTGACGAAAAGGTAGTTACATATAACTATTTAGTTTATCAATATGAGTATATAAGAAAGAATGAGATAACTAACCCAATAAGAGAAAAAAGAGTAGGATTGTATGTTGCAGATATAATAATTTTTAACTATAATTTTAAAAATTACTACATTGTAGATAAAGGATACACTACCCCCACTCTTGGGAATTTAAGAACTTTAGCCGGATATTCGGGTAAGATGGAGATATCGGAGCAACGAATTATTGGTATTAAAACTGATTTGTTTATATGGATGATTCACCATTTACTTGATAATCCCAATTCGTTCCTTAATGATCAAAATAACACAAAAGTAGAGAGTGTTATTGGGTTTAAAGGCTCTACAGCAGATAAATTAGCAGAAATTTCTGGTTCAGGAGAAAAGATAATGAAGATGTTAACGACGCTTTTATTTCTTTTTGAGAATCAAAAAATTTCCAAAGTGGAAACAACTGTTTTTAGAAAAGATGAACGCTTCAAGTTGACGTTAGGTGAAAAGAGCCTGGTAGAGATTGATTTCAATTCTTTTGAAGGTGAGGACTTTTTTGTAGGGAAAGAAGAACTTAAATCAAAAGTCGCAATAAAAGTTTTTGTGGATGTAATACCCAACCTTATTTCAATTTTTTCCGATGAAATAGATTCAAAAAAATGGTCAATGAGAAAAGAAGAGAAGTTTTTTAAAGATATTGGAAGAGACTTGTCGAGAAAAATAAATGAAAAATTACGAACTAAAAACAAATGATTTTTAATAGTATATTTGAGTGATTATTCACAGATATTGTATTCAACTAACATCTATTTTGGTTCAAATTGGTTCAAGTACCATCAATAAACATCCAAATCTGTCCATCTCAATCCATATTCTAAACTAGTAAGTTATTTATATAAAAGGATTCTAATGGATTGGAATTCCTAAATGATAGCAAGTTCTGTTCTCAAAACGTTAATTATTTGGAGTCGTTGCGAACGTGTTCGCTTACGAATCAATTACAATGTTTCAAGACACTTTCCATTTTTTGGAAGGTGTCTTTTTTTATGGTAGCGACAGTGTGTGTTCTGTCATAAACCAGTATATAAAAATTCACATACTGACAATATGTTTATCTTTCTTACCAAGAGAATAATTGATTCCGATTTCAGCAAGTATACTCATTACGAATAACGCACTTACGCAGATGATACATTTCTTTTTAGTTGATTTCCTCATTTTGATCGCCGCTATTTCTTTTTTCTTTGAATTCATCATACGTTTTTGGGAGATATTTCTTTATTAACTTTTTCTCTCTTGCGTTTTGGAGGGAGTAAGTTGCGGTTTTTTGAGAGATTAGTATGTTTAAACTGAAGAGTTATTAAATAATTAAAGTATAGTAAATCAAAAAACAAATATAATAAATGAAATTTACGCCACTAATATTGCAACCATAGCTTATTTATGCGATCCTAAATATAATAAAACTAACAAAATCAATTAGATTAGAGGGTTAAAATATATGAAAAAAGAAATTCACGTAGTAGGAGCAATCATAGTGGAGAACGGGAAAGTTTTGTGTTGTCAAAGAGGACCTGAACGTGCATTAGCAAATCTTTGGGAATTTCCTGGTGGAAAAATCGAGAATGGTGAGACGAAAGTTCAAGCGCTTGAACGTGAATTGCAAGAAGAATTAAAAATAGAAGTAACGATCGTCAAGGAAGAGTATGCTTTTTGTCGATATGAGTATGATTTTGGTTTCGTTAATCTAACTACATTTATCTGTTATTTAGAATCAGGTGAACCTCAGTTGACAGAACATCTACAAATTAAATGGCTAACGCCAAATGAATTAAACCAACTTGAGTGGGCGCCTGCTGATATTCCTACTGTGGAAAAATTAGTAGAAAAAGGTGTGGGAACTGAACAAAATGGATAATTTAGAATTGGCGTTACAAAAGGCATTTATTAATAAAGAAGCTCTAGGTGACGATCTTACACCTAAATTTATTGTGAACAATCCCAAAAAACATGATTATTTATTGAATACATTGAGTAAAGATTTGAAAAGCTGTAAGACTTTTTTTATAGCCGTTGCATTTATAACACCTAGTGGTTTAAATGCAATAAAAACACAACTGGCTGATCTGGCTTTGCGTGGAATCTCTGGAAAAATCTTAACATCAACATACTTAAATTTTAATGATCCACACGTATTTCGAGCATTGTTGAATATTCCAAATGTAGAAGTACGAGTTTCTAAAAAAGAAGGTTTTCATTCAAAAGGATATTTGTTTGAGATGGAGGATTATCAAAGCTTTGTTATTGGTAGTTCGAACCTAACAATGTCTGCTTTGAAACTTAACTATGAGTGGAATGTTAGATTAACTTCAAGAGAGAATGGCGAGATGGTTTCTTCTATTCAAAAGCATCTCATTCAAGAATGGCATGAGGCACAGTCGCTAACCCTAGAATGGGTCGATGCATTTGAAAAAAATTATCATCCTATTGTTAATAGAAAGATGTTAGTGCAAGATGTTTCTGAAAACGAGTGTTTAGATACGCAATATATTTTGCCGAACTCTATGCAGAAAGAAGCGCTTAGAAGTTTAAAAGCGCTTAGAGAAACGGGCGCAACTAAGGGAATGATTGTTTCGGCGACTGGTACAGGGAAAACGTATCTAGCAGCATTTGATGTGCAGCAATTCCATCCTAAACGTGTATTATTTATTGTTCATAGTGAGCTAATTTTAATGAAAGCATTAGAATCATTCAAATTGATTTTAGGTGGAAAAGATGATGATTATGGTGTTTTATCAGGGAATTCTAAGAATTTTGATGCAAAATATCTATTTGGAACAATTCAAACAGTATCTAAAAGTGAATATCAAGAGCGTTTAGGAAAAGAAGCGTTTGACTATATTTTGATTGATGAAGTCCATAAAGCTGGAGCGAAATCTTATATTAAAGCCATTGAATTTTTCAATCCCAAGTTTTTATTGGGAATGACGGCTACACCTGAAAGAACAGATAATTTTAATATCTTTGAGCTATTTGATTATAATGTAGCGTATGAAATACGTTTGCAAGCCGCTTTAGAATTAGAACTGCTTTGTCCATTTTATTATTTTGGCGTAACTGATTATGAAAAAGATGGTGAAATCATTGATGAAACAACCGATTTAAAACGTTTGCTACAGGAAGAACGAGTTGATTTTTTAATAAAAAAAATTAACTATTATGGTTATTCGGGAGATAGTCCTCGAGGCTTGGTGTTTTGTAGTCGTAAAGACGAAGCAAGGCAGTTAGCAGAGATGTTTAACGATCGTGGAATTCCGAGTGCTTATTTATCAGGTGACCATAATTTTGATAAAAGAGAAAAGGAAATTAAGCGTTTAGATACTGGAGAGATTCATTATATCTTCACGGTTGATATTTTTAATGAAGGTATTGATATCCCTAAAGTAAATCAAGTAATTATGCTGCGAAATACGCAATCTAGTATTATTTTTATTCAGCAATTAGGTCGGGGGCTAAGAAAAGACCCATCAAAAGAATTTGTTACGGTAATTGATTTTATTGGTAATTATAAAAATAACTATATGATTCCTATGGCTTTATCTGGAGATAGTTCTCAAACTAAGAATAGTTTACGTCGCGATACAATTGATGTGACGTATATCAGTGGTTTATCTTCAATTAATTTTGAAAAAGTTGCTCGTGAGCGTATCTTTAAATCAATTGATCAAGCTAAATTAGATGCGATGTCAGAACTAAAAGCTAGTTATTTTAAGTTGAAAAATCGGTTGAATAGGGTTCCTTACCTGAATGATTTTCAAGTGTTAGATGGCGTGGATCCATTGTTGATTATAGGTAAAGAAAAAACATACTATAATTTCTTGGAGAGGATTGGGGAAGCAGAAGCTAAATTAAGTGAAGAAGAAAACAGTGCACTAAAATTTGTTTCTGTAGAATTGCTATCAGGAATTCGCCCGCATGAACTTTATGTTATTGAAGAATTTTTAATGACAGATAAAGAACAGTTATCTTTAGAGGAAATCACAGCGCTGTTTGATACGTTTAACCTGACGTATACGACAGATACTCTAGCATCTGTTGTTAAAGTCTTAGATTTATCTTTTTACGAATCAACAATTAGAAAACGTTATTTGTTATCACAAATGTTTAAGATGAAAGAAAATTGTTTACAAATAACAGAAAAATTCAGAGAGTTTAAAAAGAATTCTTATTTCATCAATTTGATGTTAGATGTAATCCATACAGGGATTAACAAATCTATGGAGTATGATTTATCCCAACCGTTAAATTTATACAAAAAATATCGTCGTAAAGATGTTTTACGATTATTAAATATGAACTTTAATCAAAATGAACAAAGTATTGGTGGCTATACAAACAGTAATAATCATTTTGCTATTTTTGTAACTTTGGATAAAGGCAAAGATTTTAAAGCTGCACGTATTGCTTATGAGGATGAATTTATTGATGAACGAACATTCCATTGGTATACAAAAGCGCCTAGAAATCTACGCTCGCCAGAAGTTCAACTTTTGCGGAATCCTGGGGAATATAAATTTCATTTATTTGTGAAACGGAAATATAATCAAAAAGAGAACGAAACAGATTTCTATTATCTAGGCGAAGTAGCCCCTCTTCAAGAAACTATCCAACAAGTCGAAAAACAAGACAAAGAGGGTAAGAAAAAAAGCGTCGTTAAATTAGACTTTACCTTAGAAACACCTGTAGAACCTAATATGTATGAATTTTTAACGCAATCTATTCGTACAAATGAATAAGATTTAGAAAAAGATGGAGCTTGGGACATAAGTCGAAATGACTTATCTTCTTAGACCTAAATCTTAAGATAAACGGTGGGACAGGAGCAGCTTCTTCGGAAATAAGCCAAAATTCCTCGAAAGCCGAAAAGCATCTTTCGGAAATTTTTTCTTATTTCTTGAAGCTAAACACTCCTGTCCCGACCTCAGAAAGTATAGAGCCTCTTTTTCTTTCAAACCAATTAACCTACCTTTTTCAAATAGCAATTAAGTGTTACAATAATACTCATGAATATTTATACATTAAGGAGAGTTACGAATGACTGATGCTCTTGTGATACAAGATTTACGCAAAGTGTACGCTTCAGGTGTTGAAGCGTTGCGGGGGATTGATTTAACAGTCGAAGAAGGCGATTTTTATGCTCTTTTGGGACCGAATGGCGCAGGAAAATCAACGACGATTGGGATTGTGACCTCGTTAGTTAATAAGACTTCGGGGAAAGTCAAAATTTTTGGGTATGATTTAGATACGGAAATAGTGCGGGCGAAGCAACAGATTGGGTTAGTGCCGCAGGAGTTTAACTTCAATCCGTTTGAAACGGTCCAGCAGATTGTGGTCAATCAAGCGGGCTATTATGGGGTGTCTCGTAAAGAAGCCATGAAACGGAGTGAAAAGTATTTAAAACAATCCAATTTATGGGAAAAACGGAACGAGCGGGCTCGAATGCTTTCTGGCGGAATGAAACGTCGCTTGATGATTGCTCGCGCGCTGATGCATGAGCCGAAGTTATTGATTTTAGATGAACCGACTGCAGGTGTCGATATTGAATTGCGCCGTGAAATGTGGGCCTTTTTACAAGAGTTAAATGCGCAGGGAACCACGATTATTTTGACGACCCATTACTTAGAAGAAGCTGAGATGTTGTGTCGCAACATTGGGATTATTCAGTCTGGTGAATTGATTGAAAACACCAGCATGAAGCACTTGTTAGCAAAATTACAATTTGAAACGTTTATTTTTGATTTAGCACCTTATACGCAGGCGCCAGTTATTGAAGGCTATCAAAGCGTATTTGAGGACGAGTTAACGTTAGCGGTGGAAGTGGAACGAAACCAAGGAGTCAATCACTTGTTTGAACAGCTAAGTCAACAAGGAATCAAAGTATTGTCAATGCGGAATAAGTCCAACCGTTTGGAAGAGCTCTTCTTGAAGATTACTGAGGATACGTACCAAAGGGAGGATCAACATGTTTAGTCTGTATTTTACTGCTTTAAAAAGTTTAGCTGTGAAGGAAACCAACCGTTATTTACGGATTTGGGTCCAAACACTGGTACCGCCAGTGATTACGACGTCCTTATATTTTGTGATTTTTGGGAAAATGATTGGCGGGCGAATTGGCGACATGGGCGGTTTTTCTTATATGGAATTTATCGTGCCAGGTTTAATTATGATGTCAGCCATTACAAGCTCGTACGCCAATGTTTCATCTTCCTTTTTCTCACAAAAATTCCAGAAAAATATCGAAGAAATTCTCGTGGCGCCAGTTCCAACTCATGTGATTATTTGGGGATTTGTGATTGGTGGCGTTGGTCGTAGTATTTTGGTCGGTGCGTTAGTCACCATCATTTCTCTATTTTTTGTCCCGTTGCACGTTGTTTCTTGGCTGATGGTCATCATGACTTTATTGATGACAGCGATTCTTTTTTCTTTAGCTGGTTTGTTAAATGGTATTTTTGCGCAATCCTATGATGATGTATCGATTGTGCCGACCTTTGTGTTACAGCCTTTAACCTATTTGGGTGGGGTTTTCTATGCCATTTCCATGTTGCCGCCATTTTGGCAAGCTGTCTCAAAAGTTAATCCGATTGTTTACATGATTTCTGGGTTCCGCTACGGTTTCCTAGGGGTTCAAGATGTGCCAATTGGTATTTCTATGACCATTTTAATCTTATTTATTGTCGTTTTATATGGCATTTGTTGGTACCTTGTAGAAACAGGGCGTGGCTTACGTAGTTAAGCCGTAAAAAGATTAAACTGTCTGAATCACTCATTCTAGCGAGCAGATTCAGACAGTTTTCTTGTTTCTAAGTATGCCTTTTTTGATTCTTCGTGCATTTCCCTGTATAATAGCAATGTTTCGCACCAGAATATGTCGACAAGTTGTCGTTGAAAATAAAGAAAAAATCAGAAACGGAGTATATGAAGATGAGCAAGAATTTTTGGGCAACATTGCCAAAGCCCTTTTTTGTTTTAGCACCGATGGAAGATGTTACTGATGTGGTCTTTCGTCATGTCGTGAAAGAAGCTGGAGCACCAGATGTGTTTTTTACAGAGTTTACTAATTCAGATAGTTATTGTCATCCTGCAGGAAAAGACAGTGTGCGCGGGCGCCTCGTTTTTACAGAAGATGAACAGCCGATGGTGGCACATATTTGGGGGGATAAACCGGAATTTTTCCGTGAAATGAGTATCGGCGTAGCGGAGATGGGCTTTCAAGGATTAGACATAAATATGGGCTGTCCTGTGCCCAACGTGGCTGAGCGTGGAAAAGGCAGCGGGCTAATTTTGCGCCCAGAAGTCGCGGCTGAATTGATTGACGCCGCCAAAGCAGGTGGCTTACCTGTTAGTGTCAAAACACGCATTGGGTTTACTGAAATGGCGGAAATGGAGGCGTGGATCACGCATTTATTAGAGCAAGACATTGCGAATCTATCCATTCATTTGCGAACACGAAAAGAGATGAGCAAAGTGGATGCCCATTGGGAGGTCATTCCGCAAATTATGGCTATTCGGGACCGTGTCGCACCGCAAACGACAATTACGATTAATGGGGATATTCCCGATCGTCAAAAGGGCCTAGAATTAGCAGAACAATATGGTGTAGATGGCATCATGATTGGTCGGGGGATTTTTAAAAATCCTTATGCCTTTGAAAAAGAACCCAAAACACATACGCCACAAGAATTACTGGGCTTGTTACGTTTACAATTGGATTTGCAAGACAAGTATGCAGAATTGGTGCCTCGCTCCATCGTTGGGCTGCATCGCTTCTTCAAAATTTATGTCAAAGGCTTTCCAGGTGCCAGTGATTTAAGAGCACAATTAATGAATACAAAATCAACGGATGAAGTGCGCCAGTTGTTAGCGACGTTTGAAGCAGAACATGGTGTGCTTGACTAAATAAAAAAAGAGAGGAGCGTGGGACAAAAATCACTTTGGATTTTTGCTCCACGCTCAAAAACTGATAAACGGCGGGAACAGAAGCAACTCCTTCGGAAATAAGCCGAAATTCTCCAAAAATTATAGAACAATTTTCGGAAATTCCTTCTTATTTCTCGGAGTTAAACACTTCTGTCCCGACCTTCTCTCTTTTGAATGCTTAATGCGCAATCATTTCTTGGGCAATTTCTTGTTTGCTTAAGTCGCTTGGATAATACGTTGGCCAGTTGTCTATTTCATTGAACAGACTTTCTTGGCTATCGCCGCCGAAGAAGATGTGGAAATGAGCGGCTTTCGTTGGTGCGATGTTGTGGTCACTAAATTGGACGTATTTAAACCGCCCAGCATTGGCATCGTCTGTTTCAAAAAGGAAACGGACGCCACGGTTGCCTTTTGCATAGTTTAAAATTTTATAACCGGCTGCTTTATAGGTGAATTTTTGTGGTTTGCCATCGACCAGAAACTCGATGGTGGAATCAGTGATGTTGATGTGGTCGACATCGGTTTGATAGCCGGCATCATAGTAGGTTTTGTATTCGGCTGGTGTTTTATCTTTTTTCAGTTTCGCTTTGTAATCGAAGACTTGGTCTAATGTGCCATCTTTTAATAAAGGATAGACGGATTGCCAATTTCCAGCGTAATCTGCCAGTGTTCTCTCAGCCACCTCACTGTCTTTGAAATAGCCGTTAGCCACGGTTTTTTCTGTTTTTTCAGAGGTTTCTGGCTGAACCTCTTTCCCGGCTGTATCTGTTGTTTTTTTCAAAGCAGTTAAGTTTTCTTTCATTACAGAAAGATAATCTTCGCCATTGTCCATTTGTTTTTGTGTCAAACTTTCTAGCGGGTTTAGGACTTCCAATTGAACATTCGCTTCGTCAGCTAACGTTTTAGCAATTTTATCGTTGGCATTTTTTTCAAAATAAATATAGCGAATTTGGTTGTCTGTGACATATTTTTTCAACTCTGCCAAGCGCCCTGCTGTTGGCTCTTGTTCAGGTGTTAAACCAGCTATTGGCACTTGTTTTAAGCCGTAATCTAAGGCAAGATAACCAAATGCAGCATGTTGGGTAACAAAACTTTTTTGCTTAGCGTCTTTCAAAGCTGTTTGGAACTCTTTGTCTAAGGCTGTTAATTTTGTTAAGTATTTTTCTGCGTTTGTTTCAAATGTTTTGGCTTTTTTAGGGTAAAGTTTGACTAATTGTTCTTTGATGTTTGTAACTTCTTGGATGGCACGATGGGGCGAAACCCAAGTATGCGGATCTAATTCATGGTGGTGGCCTTCTTCGCCATGTTCGTGGTCATGGTCGTGTCCGTCTTCGTCACTGCCAGGAAGTAAGACCATGTTTTCGGTACCTTTAATGACGTTCGGGGCTCCTTTTTTCCAGCCTTTAGCAGCTTTTGGTACCCAAGATTCCATATTTTCATTGTGGTAAACGAAAACATCCGCATCATGGATGGTAGCCATATCTTTGGCGGATGGTTCATAATCGTGGGGTTCAGAACCAGCAGGGATTAACAATTTGACGTCTCCTTCATCGCCTACAATATTTTTAGTGAAATCGTACATAGGATAAAAAGTCGTGACAATGGATAGTTTTTCTTTACCGTCAGCTGTTTTATCAGAAGTGTTTGTTCTGCCGCAAGCGCCGAAAAGAATTAGCGATAAGGCGGCTAACAGGGGAAGAGTAAATTTTTTCATAGGTGTGCTCCTTTAGTGAATTACGCAATTTTCTTTTGTTTATTGCGCTTATGTTCTTTAATGATTTTAAGTGCGCGTTTTCGTGTTTTGATGTTGGGACTTTTCAGTCGACGATAAGCACTAGATAAGTCAGTTTTTTCCATTATATATAGGACCTCCATTTCGTAAAAAAATAATTTACGGAGTAGCTATTTTGTTGAGGGTTTGAAAGGTTTCTTGAATTTTTTTTGTCTCTAATTCTTTGCCAATCAGAACAATTGTCGTTTCTTGAGGGGGTTGATTCGTCATTTGAAAGGCCACTTGCTGGTTGACGCCTTGCATGGCAATGGCCAAGTCATGCTCCTGTAAGGCGAGAATCCCTTTGAAACGGTATAACTTTTCTTGATGCGTATACATTAACCAATCAAGCCAACGAGTGAAAAGAGGTTCGTTGAGGGCTGAGGACGCCGTTAGCGTGAGGGAGTGAAAGGTATGGTGATGATGCTCGTGGGCGTGCTCATGCGGGGAATGAGTCATTTCGTGTTCTGTAAGTGTTGCCGTAAACTTATTTAATTGAAAAAAGTCACTAGCCAAAAGGGGCTCGTTGGCTTGAAAGGATAAAATATCAGCAAAAGGATTAATGGTACGAAGGGTTTCTTGGAACGTTGGTAGCTGAGTGATGTCTGCTGGTTCCTTGACAGAAAAAAAGAGGCGATCTGCTAAGGCCAGTTGTTTGATGGCTTCGGTTTCTTGAAGTTGCTGTTGCCAATGATGCCCATCAACGACCGTTAAGAGACTGTCTATATAGAAATGATTTTTGATGTGCGGGGTCGTTAAAATTGTTTGAATGATTGGTTGCGGATCAGCAATGCCCGTTGTTTCTAAAATGACTTGGGCAACGGTTTGTTGTTCTTCTTGGTACACTTCTAAGATTGCTGATAAAGAGGCAAGAAGATCTCCTCGTAAGCTGCAACACATGCAACCATTATTTAATTGAATAATTCGTTCCGTGGTTTGTAAAAGTAATGCGTGGTCAACGCCTGTTTGACCAAATTCATTTTCAATAATAATAATTTCTTCTTTAGGAAACGGTGACTGCGCAAGCGCATGGTTAATTAAGGTTGTTTTTCCTGCGCCTAAAAAGCCAGAAACAATGGTGATTGGAATGCCCATCAAGTTTTCCTCCTGTTATTTGACTTCAGTGAAAAGTGCGCGGCGCCGTAGTTTTGGTGAATATTTTTTCAGCTGTAATTTTTCTGGTGTATTTCGTTTGTTTTTACTTGTTAAGTAAAGGCGCTCGCCAGTTTCAGCGCAAGCTAACGTAATGGTTTGGCGCATAGTACCGTCCTCCAATTTGATTTTTTTAATTGCGTATAAAAGATAAAGGGGGCTGCGAGGTCAGCCCAAAGGCGACTGTCCTCGCTAGTTGTCTTTATCGAAATAATGAGTTACCAGCTTGCTTTTTTGACGCCAGGAATCAAGCCTTGGTGAGCCAATTCACGGAAACGAATCCGAGACATGCCAAATTTACGCATGTAGCCACGTGGGCGCCCATCTGTTTGATCGCGGAGTTTTAAGCGACTTGGATGAGCATCTTTTGGCAATTTGCTAAGACCTTCATAATCGCCAGCTTCTTTTAAGGCTTGGCGAATAGGCGCATATTTTGCAATCATTGCTTGTTGTTTTTTTGCTTTAGCAATTTTTGATTTTTTAGCCATAAGGCACTTCCTTTCTTTTTGGATTTATAAAATCTAAATCGTAATGGTTACGATTTGAACGGAAGTATACTATCAGGTGTTGCGTTGTTTGTCAAGTGAGAATTTCGTTTTTTTTAGGACTTGCTAAGTTGAGAAGTTAGAAATGTTTGTTTTAGCGCTGTTTTGTAGTATCTTTTAAGAAAGAGTAAAAAGGAGTGAAGATGGCAATGGTAGAACGTTTGACGATTATTCGTGGTGTGGAAAAATTTGAATTACAAACGAAAACAGCGCACTGGGTGTTAGCAAAAGAAGAGGGATATTCGCCAGTTCAAATGCTCGTTTCGGCAATTGGCGCTTGTGGGGGGTACGTGTATCAATCCGTTTTGGAAAATTCGCACATTCCCTTTGAGTTTGAAAAAATAGAAGTCACGTATTCAAGAGAAGTAGAGAGACGCGCACAACCATTAAAACAGGTGACGATTCTCTTTTATGTGACTGTTCCAGAAGCCTTTCAAGAACGGGCGACACGGTGTTTGAAGCTTGTCTCCCCAAATTGTCCAGTGATTCAATCATTGGCTGAAAGAATTACTGTCGAAGAAACAGTTGTCTTTAAAAAGTAAACTATTAGAGACATTATCGTTACGAGCGCTTTTCCCTTTTTGGATGCCTCGTTTCTGAGAATGTCTTTTTTTAGTAGGAGTGTGGGGAAATAGCTGTAGAAACAGGAAATTTTTAATTCATTTGTACAAAATAATACAGACAAAAAACAGATAGTGTTTTTTTCACAAATAAAAAGGTTGCTTTTTTTTCTGTTTTAGTAGATGATGTAAGTAGTTACATCTCTGATATAACGCTGTTTTTCGAAACGTGTGTTATTTTTTGATTCGTAATAGTTTTTTTAAATCGTTTCACAGAATTACTTTAATTGTTATACAGTTTTTTTAGTTGTTATAGTTTGTTTGTCGGCCTTTAGGAGGTAATCATGATTGAGTTAGTGAATGTGTCGAAAGTCTATCAAGAGACACACGCGTTAAAAAATATTCACTTTTCTGTCCAACCAGGAGAAATCGTTGGGATTGTTGGGAAAAGTGGCTCTGGCAAGTCCACGTTGTTACGTTTGTTGAATTTAATGGAACAACCGAGTGAAGGGGAGATTCGTATTGATGGCAGAAATGTTCAAACCTTCTCTAAAAAAGAAGTTCGCCAGCAGCAACAACAAATGGGGATGGTGTTTCAGCATTACAATTTGTTAGAAAATTTGAAAATTTATGATAATGTTGCGTTGCCTTTGAAACTTTTAAAAGAGAAACAGCCTGAAAAAATTGAGCGTTTATTAACGTTTGTTGATATGGCCCATAAGGCAGAAGCGTATCCTGCTCAGCTTTCTGGTGGGGAAAAACAGCGTGTCTCTATTGCTCGAGCGTTGAGCCGTAATCCAAAATGGTTATTATGTGACGAGGCAACGAGTTCATTAGATGAAGAAAATACAGAAAGTGTCGTTCGACTATTACATAAGACGCATCAGGAATTCCGACCGACTATTTTCTTTGTCAGTCACGAATTAGAAACCGTGAAGCGCTTATGTAATCGTATCTTAGTGATGGAAAAAGGTCAGTTAATTGGCGAATTTCTGAATAATCCTCAGCAATATGAGGAAGAACCGCTTTCCTATTTAGAAAAAGTGGAAAGGAGTTTGCGTCCATGACTTTTTCAGAAACCTTTGCCGAATATTGGCCATCTATGCTGGTGGGTTTAAAAGAAACAGGGATTATGATGTCGATTTCGATGGCTATCTGTTTGCTTGTCGGCTTGCCTTTAGGCTTAGGACTATTTTTGGCTAATCCGAAAGTCAAAGGGCATCAACCTTGGCTGTACTGGGTTTTAAATTTCATTGTAACTGTTATTCGCTCGTTTCCTTATTTATTATTTGTGATTGCGTTGATTCCAGTCACTCGTTCTGTTTTAGGAAAGGCGTTTGGCCCAATTCCTTCCTCTGTGCCATTGAGTATTGTTGCGATCGCGATTTTTGCTCGCTTGGTTGAACAAGTGCTGTTGGATGTTCCAGAAGAAATTTATTTTTTAGCTAATTCGTTAGGTACCTCGAAAGTCCAATACATTTGGCACTTTTTATTGGTGGAAGCACGTAGCGGATTAGTCCTTGCTTACACAACCACGACAGTGAGTATGGTTTCATATTCCACGGTGATGGGTGTTGTTGGTGGCGGCGGGATTGGCGATTTTGCAGTTCGTGTCGGGTATCAACGGTATGAATACGGTATTATGTATGTTGCCATTGTGATTATGATTGCACTGGTCTTCATTTTACAAATGCTTGGGAACTTCATTGCCCAAAAACTAGACAAAAGAAAGTAGGAGGACAAAAGAATGAAGAAGTTTTATTTAGCAACATTCGCTGTTATTGCAACAGTCATTTTAGCTGCCTGTGGGGGAAATAAACAAGCAGATCAGAAAAAAGACAAGGAGATTACCGTTGCCGTGCAATTGGAATCTTCAAAAGATATCTTGGAAATTGCCAAGAAAGAAGCTGAGAAAAAAGGGTACAAAATTAACATTATGGAAGTGAGCGACAATGTTGCCTACAACGATGCCGTGCAACATGACGAAGCGGATGCCAATTTTGCCCAACATGAACCATTTATGGAAATGTTTAACAAAGAGAAAAAAGCTGATTTAGTGGCTGTGCAACCGATTTATTATTTTGCTGGTGGTTTCTATTCAAAAGAATACCAAGATGCGAAAGATTTACCTGAAAATGCCAAAGTGGGGATTCCTAGCGATCCAACCAATGAAGGCCGTGCTTTAGCAATTTTAAATGCAAACGGCGTGATTAAATTAAAAGAAGGTGTCGGCTTTAACGGCACGGTGGCAGATGTCGTGGAAAATCCTAAAAACATTACTTTTGAAAGCATTGATTTACTGAATTTAGCTAAAGCCTATGATGAAAAAGACATTGCTATGGTGTTCTGCTACCCAGCCTACTTAGAACCTGCTGGTTTAACAACGAAAGATGCGATCTTGTTAGAAGATGAAGAAGCAAGTAAACATTACGCATTACAAGTTGTGACACGTAAAGGCGAAAAAGATAGCGAAAAGATCAAGGTTTTAAAAGAAGCGATGACAACAAAAGAAGTTGCTGAATACATCAAGAAAAATTCTAAAGGTGCCAATATTCCTGCGTTTTAATGAATAGAAAAAATGAAGCCTCTTTTTTGAGAAGCTTCATTTTTTTCTTTTCCTTGATTTATAGTATAGTTAATAGGAAGGAGGTGCCGGTGTGGTCGAATTATTTATTTTAATGATGGAACGGGTGGGCTTAATTATTTTACTGGCCTTTCTTTTAGTGAATGTGCCTTATTTTAAGCGTGTTTTATTAAGTCGTGAAAAAATGTCTTCAAAAGTTCAGTTGATTTTGATTTTTGGTTTATTTGCTATTATTTCTAATTTTACAGGTATCGAAATCGCTAAGAATCAGATTGTTCCCAATAATTTACTAACCTATTTAAGCAGCAATGCTTCCATTGCGAATACGCGTACGTTAGTAATTGGCGTTTCTGGATTAGTAGGTGGTCCGATTGTCGGCAGTACGGTTGGTTTAATTGCTGGCTTTCATCGGGTTATTCAAGGCGGGGGGCATAGTTTCTTTTATGTGCCTGCTTCTTTAATTGTTGGCTTAATTGCCGGTTTTTTAGGGAGCCGCATGGCAAAGCAAACCGTTTTTCCGTCTGCCGGCTTTTCTGCCATTGTCGGAGCGTGTATGGAAATGATTCAAATGATTTTTATTTTCTTTTTCAGCGGTGATCTAGCGGATGGGGCCACGTTGGTTCGTTTTATTGCGCTGCCGATGATTTTGTTAAATAGCGTAGGAACGTTTATTTTTATGTCGATTCTAACAACGACATTGAAACAAGAAGAGCAGGCCAAAGCGGTTCAGACGCACGATGTTTTGGAATTAGCAGCGGAAACACTGCCATATTTTCGAGAAGGCCTCAATAAAAATTCCAGCAAAAAAGTTGCGGAGATTATTAAGCATTATACAAAAGTCAGTGCGATTAGCATGACAAACAGTCATCAAATTTTAGCTCATGTTGGCGCAGGAAGCGATCATCATATTCCAGAGCTAGAAGTCATCACGGAGCTTTCTCGGGAAGTGTTACGGACGGGCCAAATGACCATCGCGCATGCCAAAGAAGAAGTTGGTTGTTCGGACCCTAATTGTCCGTTGCAAGCGGCGATTGTGATTCCATTATTTTCCCATCAGCAAATTGTTGGCACCTTAAAAATGTACTTTACGGATCCAGCGCAATTAACACATGTCGAGGAACAGTTAGCAGAAGGTCTTGGGACAATTTTTTCTTCACAAATTGAATTAGGGGAAGCGGAAGTACAATCAAAATTACTTAAAGAAGCTGAAATTAAATCCTTGCAAGCGCAAGTGAACCCGCATTTCTTCTTTAATGCCATCAATACTATTTCCGCATTAATGCGGAAAGACAGTGAAAAAGCGCGGAAACTATTGCTCCAATTAAGCAAATACTTTCGAGGCAACTTGCAGGGAGCCGTGCAAACTACGATCCCAGTTTCACAAGAACTAGAACAAGTAAAAGCCTATTTGTCATTAGAACAAGCACGGTTTCCGAATCGTTATCAAGTAACATTTGACGTGGAAGAAGCGGTTGCTTCAGAAAAAGTACCGCCGTATGCGATTCAGGTGTTAGTGGAAAATACCATCAAGCATGCATTTGGCAGCCGGAAGGAGAACAATCAAGTCCGGGTAGTGGTCAAAGCAAAACAACACAAATTACATGTGGATGTGTATGACAATGGGCAAGGGATTCCCGAAGAACGCCGCTTGTTATTAGGAAAGACGACAGTGGCTTCGGAAAAAGGCACCGGCACGGCACTGGAAAACTTGTCCCGCAGAATGGCGAACCTTTATGGATCAGAAGGTTGTTTTTTAATTGAAAATTTAGAGACAGGCGGGAGCCATGTTCATTTAGAAATCCCGATGGAACAGGAGGAATTAGATGCACGTATTAATCGTTGATGATGAGCCCTTAGCACGAGAAGAATTGAGTTATCTTGTTTCCCAACATCCGCAAGTGACGAGCGTTGCAGAAGCGGATTCTGTGGTGGAGGCAATGGAAGAGATGATGGATCAAAAGCCAGATTTGTTATTTTTAGATATTCATTTGACTGATGAAAGCGGGTTTGATTTAGCGGAAAAATTAACCCATCTTAAAAAAGCGCCCTACTTGGTCTTTGCAACCGCCTATGATCAATATGCGTTAAAGGCCTTTCAAGTGAATGCAAAAGATTATATTTTGAAACCTTTTGAAGAAGAAAAGATAACACAAGTCATTGAAAAAGCATCGAAAGAAATGGCTCAAGCTGTCCCAGAAAACACTGCTGAAAAAGAACCGAAATCTGAAGCAATACCTATTCAAGGGGAAGACCGCATTTATCTTGTGGCGCCAGAAGATATTTACCTCGTTTCTGTCGAAGAACGGCAACTGAGCATTTTTGTAGATCAACAGGTCTACAAGATGACAGGGACCCTCAACAGTATTGAACAAAAATTACCTGCCGCGCTCTTTATTAAAACGCACCGAAGTTTCATCTTGAATCGAACAAAAATTCAAGAAATCCAGCCGTGGTTTAATAACACGTTGCAAGTAATTTTAACCAACGGCTCAAAAGTACCTGTTAGCCGTTCATACGTCAAAGAATTTAAAGAAAAACTTGGCTTAAGTTAAAAAATCACCACTTGAAATGTCGAATGCATTTCAAGTGGTGATTTTTGCATTTGGTGAAGAAATTCTGGCATTTCATGAAAAAAAGCCCTTAAAAAAACGTTTTCTTTATATACTTAACCCATAGAAAACAGACAAAAGGGAGCGAAGAAGCATGGAAAAGAAAGTATATTCATTTTTACAACAAGCAGCAGTTTTTGCCATTATTATGTTAATCGCCAACGGCTTGGCGTTCATTTCTCCAATACCAATGCCTGCTTCAGTAATTGGCATGGTGTTATTGTTCATTGGTTTATGTACAAAAGTTGTTAAATTGGAGCAAGTGGAAGGGCTAGGTAATAGCTTATCAACGGTTATTACATTTTTATTTGTTCCTTCAGGGATTTCCTTAGTTAATTCTTTAGGGATTATGCAACAATTTGGCGTTCAAATTGTTTTTGTTATTTTAGTAGCGACACTAGCGTTACTAGCAACGACTGGTTGGACGGGCGCCTTTTTATTGCATATGAAAGATGCTCGAAAAGAAAAAGAACCCGCAGCAACGAAGAAAGCGAAAGGAGAGGTTCGCGCATGAATCCGTATGTTGGCATTATTATTTCATTAGCTGTATTTGGCATAGGTACTTGGTTGTTTAAAAAAAGTAAAGGTTTCTTCTTATTTACGCCATTATTCGTTGCGATGATTTTAGGCGTTGTCGTTTTAAAAGTAACAGGAATTAGTTACGAGCAATACAATGAAGGTGGCAAATATATCAGCTTCTTTCTAGAGCCTGCGACAGTAGCGTTTGCGATTCCTTTATATAAAAAGAGAGACGTGTTGAAAAAATATTGGTTAGAAATTTTAACGGCGTTAACAATTGGTTCTTTTGGTTCGCTAGTGGCTGTTTATTTTGCAGGAAAAGTGATTGGCATGGATAATCATTTAGTGGCCTCAATCTTACCACAAGCAGCTACAACAGCGATTGCCGTACCTATTTCTCAAACTGTTGGCGGCATTGCTTCTATTACGGCGTTTACCGTAATCTTCAATGGTGTACTAACCTATGCCTTGGGTCGAATTGCATTGAAATGGTTTAAGATTAACAATCCAATCGCCAAAGGTTTAGCTTTAGGTGCGGCCGGACATGCCCTAGGTGTGGCAGTTGGCATGGAAATGGGTGAAACAGAGGCTGCTATGGCTAGTATTTCTGTCGTAGTGGTTGGTGTAGTTACTGTTTTAGTGGTTCCTTTCTTTGCAACGGTCATTGGTCTATAAAAAGTGGGCTTCCCCACTTTTTATGAGTAGCTAATTTCTATCAACTAACAGTCTCTGCTTATTCTGTGAATGCTAGTTATCACTAATCCGCAGGCTCGGAGTTAAAATGAGTGTAAAAAAGCCAACCTTATCCATAGTAAGGTTGGCTTTTGTGTTGTTTACAGGATTTTTTGAATATAGATAGGGCGCACGGAAGGATTGACTAGTCTTTTTATAGAATGGTTGCTCCTAAAGTTTGTTTAAAGTGGCGTAACGCCCATTCGTGTCCTTGTTCATCAAAACTAGCAACGGCGCGTTCAGGAATCATTAATTGATAGCCTAAATTATAGGCATCGACAGCCGTATGCAACACGCAAATATCTGTACAAACACCAGTTAAACAAAGCTCTGTAATTCCTCGTTCTCGTAACCGAATGTCCAAATCCGTGCCACTAAAAGCAGAATAGTGCCGTTTGTCCATCCAATAAACGGTTGCCTCATTTTTGTGAGCTTGATAAAAATCAGCTAGCGAGCCAAACAGATTACGCCCGTCAGTTCCTAAGACATTGTGGGGCGGGAAAAGTTTGTTTTCAGGATGATAGTGATCTAGGGGATCATGCCCATCAATGGCAAAAACCACAAAATCGCCATTGTCAAAATAGTGCTTTGTTTGTTGAACAAGGGCCGTTTCAATGGCTTGTCCAGCGGCACCAGTGGTTAGTTTTCCGTCTGTGGCGACAAAATCATTCGTATAATCAATGGAAATCAGAGCTTTCATTTGGCAACCTCCTAAAGGTTAAAGTCATTTTGTTCATTTTACAGCTTTTAAGAGGGCATTTCAAATGATAAAAGTACATCAAATTCTAAAAAAGCTGTTTCAAAATAAACGCTTTGGCTAAAAAACATGCTATAATTTTGCTACAAATTAAAGCAGGTGAATAGAGTGAAAAGAAAAATCGTACGTTTTATCCTTTGGTTGTTAGGAATCCTTGTGGTTATTTGCTTAGGTGTGTTTCTCGCCTTTCAATTATCCCCTAAGCCAGGCGCTTGGGTCATCAACCAGTTATTCGCAGGCGAAGTTGAAATAAAAGATTCAGCTTCCTATGATAAAGCATTGCCCAATGTCCAATTGCAAGAAAATCAAACATACCCTTCTTCAAGAAAAAAGAATACCTTTGATTTGTATTATCCCCAAGCGTCAAAACAAGCGGTACCAGTCGTTTTATGGGTCCATGGTGGTGGCTATGTGGGAGGAGATAAGTCTGGGATGAAAGAGTTTGCGACACGTTTAGTGGCTGATTCCTCAGTTGCCTTTATTTCAATGAATTATGAATTAGCACCAGACGCACCTTATCCAAGCCAGCTCCAGCAGGTCGATGAACTTGTTCAATTTTTATTAGAAAAGAAACAAGCGTATCCCATGTTAGATTTATCTAAGCTTTTTATTGGCGGGGACAGTGCGGGTGCCCAGATTGCTCTACAATATGCAACAGTTCAAACCAATACCAACTATGCCAAAGAATTAGGTATGACTGCAGCGTTGCCAGCTAACCATTTAAAAGGTACACTCTCGTATTGTGGTCCGGTGGATTTGAAACAAATGGCCAACCAACAAAGTGATAATCGTTTTATGAAATTTTTCGTTAAAACAGTGGCTTGGTCCTTGCTCGGCACTAAAGACTGGCAGACGAGTGCAGAACTGCAAGAAGTGAGTTTAGTGGATAAAGTCACCAAAGAATTTCCCCCGACGTATCTAACAGATGGCAATAGTTTTTCATTCCAAGAGCAAGGACTAGCCTTGGTTCAGCGGTTAAAAACTTTAAATGTTCCAGTTTCAGCTCTCTTTTTCAAAGATAAGAAAGCAACGATCACCCACGAATATCAATTCGACTATCAAACAAAAGAAGCTAAACAATGTTACCAAGAAACAGTCCAGTTTGTGAATACGTATAAATAAACAGAGGCCTTAGAAATATTTCTAAGGCCTCTGTTTATTTATTTTTGTCATTTTTTTAGCTGGGAAATATGTATAAATTAAACAAAAATGTTTATTTAATGATGTTTACATGAGAAAAAATCCGTGCTATACTACGAACTCGTTTGTTAATTTTAATGTTAAAAAACAACGTTTTTGTTATTTTTGTGAACAAATTAACATTTTATCTTACAGAAAATAGCAAAAAATTCGTTTAGTTAACAAAAAGAAAATTAAAAAATAAATTTTTTTTTTGAAATTAAGAAAATATCTTTAAAAAAATCAGAAGAAAACTTCGTATACTTGAGCCATAGGTTGGTTGTGGAAAGTTTACTTCGAGGGAGGAGTGATGAAGTTAATGAAAAAGAAAATCGCTGTTTTATTGGCAACTTGTTTACTTGTACAACCGTTTTTATCTGTTTCAGCGTGGGCGATTGAAGAGGAGCAACAAACGGAACGTACGCAGACACAGCCAAAAACAGCAGAAACCAGTACAAGTGAAGCAACAAAAGAAAGCAGCGCACATTCTGCAGAACAGTCATCAATGACGGAATCTAGTGCTATCACAGAAAAAGTAACCACCTCTTCCACAGAAACAAAACCAAGCGAAGAGCAGAAGCAAATCACCTTGACCTTTGAAACAACGGATCAAGCTTTGTTTCTAAATGATGCCAAAAGTTATCAAGTGGTAAAAGAAAAAAATCAGCCACTTCGGACAGAAGAATTACCAAAATGGGCGAATAATGAGGAAAATGCGACTTTCGTTGGCTGGTCTTATCAAGGAAAAACATATACAAATGAAGAACTTCTTCAATTAGAGTTTTCAGAAGATACACAACTTACGGCTGTCTTTAAACAGAAACTGACACGCATGGCCAGAGCTATCTCAGTTGATCAGTCCATTGCGGACACAATTGCTCCTGCAGATAAAACAAAAGTGATTGTTGTGCCAAGTCCAGCAGGAGATGGAGCAGCGTACAAAGAATATGCATCGACAGAGGCTGGCTTGAAAGAAGCCTTGTTTGATTTGTATCAACAGGGAAACAATGGCGATTTCACTCTTTATATAGGAAACAATATTACGACGAGTGCGGCGACCACCGCTAAAGTGATTCCTGACACCGTTACGGCAAGTAATATGACTTTTTACGCCTTGCAAGGCAAGGTCAATCATTTAGTGATTACTGGAAACAGCGCAGATCCGATTAGTATGGATCAAACGGCGCCAACGGGTTCTAAGACGTTAGGATTTAATCAAAATATCTTTTTTGGCTCAAACATCACTTTGAGAAATCTAAACTATACAGGTACGAATATGTATTTAAATGGTTACAGTTTGAACTTGAATGGCGGCTCTAGTGGAAACGGTCTGACCGTATACGGTGGAACGGATACAGGAGATGTTTCAGGAAACCCAACTTTAACAGTAAATAGTACAGGTACAGGGACATGGAATTTCTATGGCGGAAACCAAAATGGTGGTAATTTAGCTGGAAATCCTACGATTGTTATTAACAATACACGGAGCGGACTAAATACATTAAGTGGGGGCGCCAATATTGGGACAGTGACTGGGAATACTTCATTGGTTGTCAATGATTCTGGTGGCAGAATTGCTTCAATTTATGGGGGAGGTTATGGAACCAACGCAACCAACACAGCGAATGTTACTGGTAACGTCTCAACAAAGGTTGCAATTACGAATGCTGCTACAGGTTTCCAACTAAGTACGTATTATGGCGGTGTTCAATACGGAAATATTGGTGGAAAAGTAACAAACGATATTTCTGGATATGGCCGTTGGTATACAGCGGGACAACGTTTTATTGGTGGCTCTTCCCGCGGCGATATAGGAACGAATCGTGCGACTGATGGAATTACTACAAATTTAAATACACAGTTGTATAGTGCGGGTCGTGCAGATTTTGAAGGAGGCAACCAATATTCTGGAACGATCATCGGAAATATTACGAATGTGGTTACAGCAGGAACGAATACCGCTGGTGGTATTAATGATTTTAACGGCGGTGCTGGTAACAATGTTTCGAAATTTAACAAGAGTCAAATTGGGGCCTCAAATGAAGCAACGTATGATGCTTATACACCACAGCAAAGAGCAGAATTAGCCAAATCGGCAGCAGCTTTTAAAGTTTTCGGAAATATTTCTTCTAAATTAGTCAGCGGTTCGTTTAATAATGGTGCAATTTATTCAACTGCAGCTGGCCGCGGCGGCTATATTGAAGGAAATACAACAATTGAAGTGGGAACAGCGAATGGTGATGGGTCTTTAGGTGGCGATGGTATGGCTTATTCAGGCGCAAAACCGACAAGCTTAGATTATTCAACGACCAATAAAAGTCGTGGGTATAATTCAGGTTGGGATATTGTTGGTGGCGGCGGCTATCCTGCTAGTAATGATACTTGGGATATCTATATAAAAGGAGATACTAAGACTGTTTTAAATAATACCATTGCTCGCTGGACATATGGTGGCTCTTTTTCAGGTGTTGTTGAAGGCAATACTTCTAACACATTGAATGGCGGGATTGCTGACACATTAGAAGGAACAGGCTATCAAGCAGCTCGAGTTTATGGAAACGGTCAAACAATTGTTAATAATGGCCAAGTCGATTGGTTTCTTTCAGGCGGTGGCTGGAATGATGCCAAAAATGTTGGGAATGTCGGCGTAACGGTTTATGAAGGAGTAATTAATGCTTCGATGGGCGCTTCTTATGGAGCAAGCGGTGGCCATACAATTACTGGTAATTCAGACAATCGCATCTACGGAGGAAATTTCTCAGGAACTCCTCGGACAGGCGCGAACGGTTTTTCAGGTGGTATTACCAATGCGGGCTCACTTCTTGGAAATGCCAAACTCTTAATTGATTTAAGAAACTACAACGGAGAGTTTAAGTTGCCTGGTAATACCTACATTACTGGTGGTCGGCCCTATGGTCAAAATACGACACTAGGAACGGATGAATCAAACACAATTACTTTAAATATTTTCACTAAAACAGGTGTGGAATCTCTAAATGGGGCCAGCATTTACGGTGATGGTGGAACCAATGCTGCGTATACCAAGAACGGCAAGATTACAATGAATATTCAAGCAGCGGGTTCTAGTATTGGAAATTTATATGCAACACAGTATTCCAATATCAGTGGCGGAAAAATTTTACGTGATGTTACCGCAAATGTTCAAGGTGCAGTTAGTATTAACGGTTTATCCGGTGGTTCATCAACAGATAATTTTACTAATGCAATTGTGAATGCTAGTTCAAATAAAGTGGCCTTTAACTTTGGGACTAACGTTGACGGCACCAATAACTATCAAACAGAACCACTAAATGCGACAGGCTTAGGCGTTGTCAACTTTACGGAATTGAATGTCACCAATGGCATTAAATTAATGGCTAATGGTGGGAACATCAAAAATGGCGTTTCTGCTACTGCCGCGAACCACAGTACGACTTACAATGAATTCGGATCAATTCATCTATCTAAAAACGCTGGAATTGGGATCACCAACACAGCCAATTTAATTTCAGCTAGCAAACTAACGGTTCAGGATCATGCAACATTAGAAACAATTCCTGGTACAGGTAAGGTAAACATTGCGGATTTTGAAGCCGTCGATCCAACAAAAGATGAACTTTTATGGATTAAACCAACGACAGATACAACTGCTTTGGTGGATAGCACAGGGACTTGGTTTGGAAATGTCAAAGCCTATCAGGTCTTAACGATTAATCCAACGGTCAATAATGCTACAAAACTTACGCCAACAACGTTTCATGGGATTGAAAAAGCGACTGGAAAAACATTTATTGGCGATAACGATGTGACCAAGGGTGCCAATGGCTATGGGATAGCAATTCCTGGCTCTATCATCGATTATGAAGTGGAAAACCCTGGAATTGTGGCAGGTGCAGG